>CAYFJI010000022.1:0-24036 GCA_964343365.1 uncultured Acidiferrobacteraceae bacterium | reverse complement strand
GCTACTTGGGCTTAGTAAACTATAGAGCGCCCGTTTGTCCCGCCGTTTTGTTACTTCTGGAAATTCACCACGCATACTGGCTTTCACTATCGAACCATAATCTACATTTCTCAAGGTTTCTTTGTTGTTTGTACCTTCAGGGTCAAGAACCGATTCCTCCAAGACGATTGAAAGTTGAACATAAGTTTGCTGGAATGCGCTGTAACCTTTGCTCACGATACTGAAAAAAAGAAAAATCAAAGCAAGAAGACCCAATACAATAGATCCAAAACCAAACATTTGGAAACGCCGCTCACTCCGATAACGTTTATCCAATCCACTTCTAATTTTTTCTGTAACCTCAGAACCTGAAGCCTGCGAAATGTTAAGTTGTTGCTTATTCATATTGCTCTCGGTAACGACGAACCACACGCAGTGCAATCACATTAAGAAGAAGAGTAACAAGAAATAACATCAATCCAAGAGCAAACGCTGCTAATGTCTTAGCGCTATCAAATTCTTGATCTCCAATGAGTAAAGTAACAATCTGTACAGTGACTGTGGTCATTGCCTCCAATGGATTCACAGTTAAATTTGCCGCTAAACCAGCGGCCATCACAACTATCATGGTCTCACCAATGGCACGCGACACAGCAAGAAGAATCCCACCAACAATACCTGGCAGGGCTGCAGGGAAAATGACGCGACGCACTGTTTCCGATCGGGTCGCTCCAAGGCCCAAAGATCCATCTCTTAGCGACTGTGGAACAGCATTGATAACATCATCCGACAAAGAAGATACGAATGGAATGATCATTACACCCATAACAACTCCTGCAGCCAACGCGCTTTCAGACGATACACTTATTCCAATTGACTCCCCCAAGCCGCGAAGAAAAGGTGCAACCGTAAGGGCCGCAAAAAAACCATAAACTACTGTTGGAACACCAGCTAATATTTCCAGTATCGGTTTCGCAATCACACGAAAACGTGGGGTGGCATATTCAGAAAGGTAAATTGCTGACAATAATCCGATCGGAACCGCCACTAACATCGCGATCAATGTGATCATCAGAGTCCCGGTAAAAACCGGAATTGCGCCAAATGCTCCAGAAGATCCTACTTGATCTTCCCGAATTGCTAACTGAGGCGACCACTGGGTACCAAAAAAGAATTCTGTTAAAGGTACCAAACGAAAAAATCGTATTGATTCAAACAAAACAGATAAGACTATACCTATAGTTGTAAAGATCGCTACCGTAGAACAAAAAATCAGCGCTACATTAAGTACTTTTTCGACCGTCACGCGCGCAGCTTGATCAATACGAATCCTGCGCATCGCAATTGTTCCAAATAATACTGCAATAATCAACGTCACCACCGCTAAAGCTGCGTGGTTAATTGTCTCAAAATGCTTGTAATACTCCGCGGCTTTTTGGGCTGATTCATTTGAGCGCCCAGCAAATGCATTACCATCAACTAAATTACGAACGTCAACCACAAAAAGATCCAATTCGGTCTGAGACATCTCACGACCTACCTCTGGTAGCAAAGAGAGAGTTATATGGGTAATTACTGTGCCATCAAGCGCTAACCAAATACACAAGACGACGATAGCCGGCAAGCCGCTCCATAGCAACGCATACACACCATAATAGTTTGGTCGAGATTTAAGGTCACGAGACCGGCCTCCTGCCAACAAAAGTGCCTTCCGTTTCCCCAAGAAATAGTAAAGAGTCGATCCTAGCAACAATATCAATAATAATGTCCAAATCATGGGAAAATGAACCTATAAAAATACAAATGACGTCTGTTTTCAAGAACCATTTTTCATTTCCCTGAAACTACCGTGAGAAATTCTAAGATCATCACAAAATAGGCATATTCGAGAGCCCAACTGCGTTAGAGAAAAATTTGGCTCGCTCTTCATTTAGCATTGGAATAAGGCCCTTATCGGTCAAATACCCTTCATCGCCCCATGCGGCCTCACTAGCGAATTCATTGAGAAATTCTTCTATACCACCGATTACTCCAACATGAGCTTTTTTCACATAAAAATAAAGAGGTCGGGCAACGGGGTATTCTCCCGTAGCGATCGCATCAAATTCAGGTTCAACACCGTCCACTAAAGAGCCCTGGATCTTATCAGTATTCTGATCAAGAAAGCTATAACCAAAAATCCCCAAGGCATCCGGATTTGCAACCAATTTCTGAACTATCAAATTGTCGTTTTCACCAGCCTCCACATACGCACCATCCTCTCGTATAGTATGGCAAAGTGCCTTATAGGCGTTTTTATCAATGCCTTTCATTGCTTTAATCCATCCGATCTTCTTACATCCACCTTCAAGAGCCAATTCTGCGAATGCGTCACGAGTACCAGATGTTGGTGGCGGCCCAAGCACCTCAATGGCGATAGCCGGCAACAACACATTTACGTCCTTCCAGGTTTTATAGGGATTCTCTACTAATGATTCACTGCCATCTGGATTGGGGACATTTTTAGCCAAGGCAAGAAAAATATCCTTGCTTGTTAATTCAAGCTGAGCCGCTTGCTTGGAGTTTGCAATTGCGATTCCATCATAGCCGATTTTTATTTCAACAATATCGGTGATTCCTGCTGCAAAACATTTCTCCTGTTCTGATTTCTTCATTCGACGTGACGCATTCGTTATATCAGGATAAGAAATACCAATCCCCGAGCAAAATAATTTCATTCCCCCGCCCGACCCAGTTGCCTCAACAGTAGGCGTTCTATAATCAGTTTTATTTCCAAAAACCTCAGCAACAACTGTCGAAAACGGATAAACCGTAGAGGATCCAACGATACTGATATAATCGCGTGCAAAAGCTGTTGAAATCGGTAACGATAAACCGAACAACAAAGAGATCATAAGCCACTTCTGATACTTCATAGTCTTCACTCCTTTTTATTGATCTGAGTTTTCAATTAGTGACGAACCGGTCATCTGTAATCGCAAGTTCATCACCTTTTCATGTCAAAGGCATCCAATTGGTCAATTTGACAGGACTCAGATTAAATATCGTCGTTTACTAGACTATTAAATAAATATTACAGAATTATGACAATTCACTAATTGGGGCGGATTTCTGGCTGGGTGGTCTCATGCTCGATGCATGATAGAGGAAAAAAACACGTAAATGTGCTCCCGGAGGCTGGTTTTGAAGTTATCGAAAGCTCTCCACCCAAGACTTCCATGACGTTTTTTACAATAGCTAAACCTAGACCAGTACCACCTGATGCGCGAGATTCAGCTACATTCGCACGGTAAAAGCGTTCTGTAATGCGCGACAAGTGTTCGGCTTCGATACCAATCCCATTGTCACGGACCGCAAAGTAAGCGCCTGTATCATCTATCCACCACATAAGGTCAATAGTACCCTCAGCTGGTGTGTAACGGATCGCATTCGATATCAGGTTTGTCACCAAACTGCGCAAATCTTCTAAATTGGCATGTATTTTGTAACCGGAAACTGCATCAAGAATGAAGTTGTGCTGCTTTACTCCGCTAAGAATCTTTGCTTCCACTAAAACCTCTCTTAAAAGAGGTTCCATGGAAATAATCTGAACATCATGACTAAATGACTGGTCCAATCGCGACAAAGTCAACATATCTTCCACCAAAACCTTTATCCTGACTGTTTGCAGATGCATTTGACTTAACACATCTGAAAGATTGTCTTTAACGGATTCCGGGTTGTCCATCATTGTTTCAAGATATCCATGAACTACAGTGAGTGGCGTCCTAAGTTCATGAGAGGCATTCGCAACAAAATCGCGACGGACCTGCTCTAAGTGTTTTATTCGTGTTACATCCCGAGCTTGTAAAATTAATCTATCTCTACCGTAGGGAGTGAGCCGAAGCGATAAAAGAGCATCTTCGGAAGTAGGAGAACGTAATTCAATTGAGTCATCATCTTCGTAATTGGACACAAATTTTTCAAATTCTTCTCCATTGAATAATGACTTTAAAGGTTTATTACGGTCTATAGATCTGGACAATCCAAGTAATTCTGAAGCTGCTGGATTCCACCAATCAATTCGGTTCTGACGATCAACTAAAACAATAGCGTCTGACATCACTGATAATGAATCACGAAAGCCTCTTACAGCTGTGGCCATTCTTAATTTCCGTTTCGCCACGCGACCTTTATATCTAGCAACACTCAGTTCGAGGCGATTTACGAGGTTTCTATTGTTTCGAACAATAGTGAACCAACGCCGTGCAAATGGAGTTAAATAGAATAACTTTCTATCTAGTCTCTCCTCTGTACTGGCATCATAGACTATCAAACCAAACTGCAGAAAATACACAAAAACAAGTAATAAGGACCCAAAAAAAAGAAATTCAAATAGAAAATCGAATAGCAGGCCAAAAAATCCTGACGCAAGAATCACTAACAAAACTACGCTAAATTCAGAATACCAAAGGTTCTTAAAATTCTTCACGCAGCGTGTTGCGAAAATCTATAGCCAACACCTCTGATCGTTTGGAGCATTTTGTCGTACTGTTCCAGTTCTAGTACTTTGCGCAGCCTTCTTACATAGACGTCAACAGTTCGCTCTTCAACAAAAGAATTCGTCCCCCAAACCCAGTCTAGTAATTGGCTTCGGCTATACACACGATCTTGGTGAGTCATAAAAAAATGAAGAAGTCGAAACTCTGTAGGACCCATCTCTACTAAGTCTTCTTCAATTGTCACTCGGTGAGTCGCGGGATCTAACATGAGCCCACTAATTTCAACCGGCTCATTATTTTTGTGTGGAACAGCGCGTCGCAATACAGCTCGTATCCGAGCCACGAGCTCACGTGGCGAAAAAGGTTTTGTAACATAATCGTCAGCACCACTATCTAGACCCCTCACCATATCTTCCTCTTCACCTTTTGCAGTTATCATGATAATTGGTAGGTTACTGGTTTCTTTTGCTTCCTTTAATTGCCGAGCCAAATCCACTCCACTCATACCTGGCAACATCCAATCCAACAAAACTAAGCTAGGTGACCTATCATGTATTAGTCTAAAGGCTTGCTCCGCATTTTCCGCCTCTAGGGTATAAAAATGCTTCTGCTGCAACACAAACCGCAACATCTCGCGAATCGCTTGGTCATCTTCTACAACTAAAATCTTTGGAGACAAAATAAACTCCCATTCGATTTAATTCTAAAAAAGTTATTTAATCAAACGTTTGTTTCAATTTCATTACAGAAATTCTAACGCATAACAGATTCCCATGAAAAAAACACAATTTTCCACAAATTGTACAATTTTTTCCGTAACATTTCTGTCATACAAAGATCTATGATCTAGCGCATTATTACATTAGATTTTTACATTCTTATAAACTGATAAAACGTTTATGGCGAGGGTTTCTTACACATGGGCGCCATTTTTATTTACACAACCTATAATGAATTAATGCAAAAAAAAGAAATACAACACTTTGTTCCTATGCGGTGAATCCTCTGGCAATCAAATTACTTAAAACAAAAGATTGTCCTACAGGCAATCTCCAGTCAAAATCCTCAGATGAATTCTCAGACCCTAATGACCTCAAACTAGATTTAGTAATTACGGTCTTTAACCATGTTGCCATCGAGATATGCCCTGTATGGCACGAAGAACCAATCCGGACTCATTGGAGTATTCCTGATCCAGCAACTATTCTAGATAATGGCGATAACAAATGGTAGCCTTCGAAAAAGCATTTGATTTGCTGAAAACCCGAATATCAGCACTAGTTAAACTTCCCATTTTGGAAATTTCCGATTCTGAGATAACTGATACACTAAACAAGTTAATTTAGGCAAAAACTTTAATTCATATCAAATTGCGAGACACTACTAACGATTTTTTAAGTAAAAACTTGAAATTTGGTTTGATTTTGTTCAGTTATGGAGCTAATACTCCCTGACAGTAACCACTACATCTGCTTAATTTCGGAGCGATAATTAGTCAGATCTGTTGTATTTACACACGATATGTTGTTTCTAGTGCCAATATCAAACACAATATCTTGACGTTTTTAGTATATCAGGATATTCTTCCGTTCCCAATATACACCTAGAGAGGTGAAATAAAAGTGCACTTTATAGACTCAATTCGTCGCTGGGTAGGTTCAATTGCTGAGCTAGGCATTGCTGTAATTGCCCTAGGCGTAATTCTGCAAATTCTCTTCGGAGATGACTCGGGCGCTATCCCATTCCTACCGATGGATATACTGGGAAGTGTAGTTGGATTTGTACAGACTCTAGGCAGTGAAGGGCTGGTTGGCTTAGTTGCCTTAGGTATCTTGTGGTGGGCCTATAGTAAACGCGCCTAACCTTGTTCTTATAGTTGTAACATGAAAAGGAGCCGTTATGGCTCCTTTTCGTTTTTTGGGCGATCTTTCAGTTGTTCCATTTTTAGACTTTTAAAATTTTTAAAAAATCGTGACTAAAGTGACTGCTATTAATTCATATTTGATAAACGATATTCACAAGAAATTCACTAAAGATACGAAACGATAGACTTTAAAGAGCGCTACTTGCAATGTGGCAAAAAAACACTGGAACCAATCAGGCTTAATTTACACATGAAAAATCAATTACAGAAATCTTTGGTAGCGATCGCCCTGCTAACCATTATTTCTCCATATTGCTCTGCAGATGTGAACTTTATAGTAACCGGAATTCAGCATAACAGAGGATCCATCGACATCAGAATTTTTCTCGATGCAGAAAGTTGGTTAAAAGATGATCAAATTTTAGAACACCTTATAATTCCCGCAAAAAAAGGAAGTGTATCCGTGACACTAGAAAATTTTAGAGGTGGAAAAATGGCAGCAAGTGTCTATCATGATGAAAATGGAGATGGGAAATTGAATACGGGTCTTTTTTGGCGTCCAAAAGAAGGTTTCGCGTTCAGTAACAATTATGAACCTCGGGCGATGCCTCAATTCTCAAAAGCAGCTATCCAAATTGCCGATGGTGAAAATGTCTCTGTCCGTCTTAATTACTGATTATTTGTCGCCACTAAACTATCAGCATGACTTTTCCATTGAGAGAAAACAGAAAGAATGAAATTAAAAATTAATAATCAAACCTATGATGTAGATCCGAAGGTTAAGGACAGAAAATTACTTTGGTTTCTTCGTGACGACTTGGGACTAGTTGGTACCCGCTTTGGGTGTGGAGTTGGGATATGTGGCGCCTGCACTGTTCTAATCGATGGTGAACCTACTCGTAGCTGTATTACGACCTTGAAATCGGCTACAAATGGAAAAAATATTCGCACCGTTGAGGGATTAAAAAGTAAAAACACTTTACACCCCGTACAAAAAGCCTTCATTGATGAACAGGTACCTCAATGCGGTTGGTGTATGTCAGGTCAAATGCTAGTAGCAGTCGCTCTTCTGGATAAATTCCCAAAGCCGACAAAAAAACAAATAAAAGCTGCGCTCACAAAAAATTATTGTCGTTGCGGTTGTTATTCCCGCCTAAGTCGTGCCGTAGAAACAGCAAGTAGCTACTCTCAAATATCAACATAAATGAAGCGGGGGCGACGAAACTTCCTAATCGCTGGATCAGTTATCGGCGGGAGCCTTGTAGCAGGGCTACAATTTGGTCTACCTTTTGCAAGACGCCAGATATTTAATTTTTTGTCAGATGGACAGCCGCCCGGCGGAGGAATTGGTGAAGAACCAACTCTTTGGCTGAAACTAACTAAACAAAATCATTTGAGTGTCTACGTTCCAAAAGTTGAAATGGGGCAAGGCATCCACACTGCTTTGGGTCAAATTGCGGCGGAAGAGCTAGAAATTCCCTGGGAATCTGTCCAAGTATTTCAGGCCAGCACTCTTTCAGGACCCGTTGATAGTTTTGGTACTGGTGGTAGCGCCAGTGTCAGTGGATTATATACGCCACTTCGTCAATTGGCCGCAAACTATAGGACGATGTTAGAAGAAGCTGCTACAGATGCCTTGGACGACACAGTGTACTTTGAGGCCGGTATTTTTCGAATTTCAAGTGGCTTAAGTATGTCATTAGGTGAGGCCTCGCGATTAGATCGCGAATGGATAATGCCAGAAAAGGATACGGTATTAAAACCAAAATCTAAATTTAAACTGATTGGACAATCCGTGCCGAGACTAGATTTGAGAGACATACTAACTGCAACCCCGCGATACGCGTATGATGCACGGTCTAATAACAACAAAAACTACTTTGGAGCCGTTGCTCGGGCCCCAATGATTGGAGCTATCCTGGAGGCGGTAGACAGTAAAGCAACAGAAAAAATGAAAGACGTAGTAAAGGTAGTTGTAAAAAAGAATTTTGCAGGTGTTATCGCGACAACGCGAGAAGCCGCCTGGCGTGCAGCAGATGCGCTTAATGTCACCTGGAAATGGCCTGACAACCCAGTCAACCAAGAAAGCATTGACGCCATGTTCGAGTTAATTGCAGAAGATGCGATCACTTTGAGGAAACAAGGCAGTTTCGAACACCTTGAGTCGGATGACATAATCGAATCAAACTATTCAACACCTTTTGCATCAACAGCCCCTCTAGAGCCTCAATCCTCCTTTGCGGAATTAGGGAATGATGAAATCCTGCGTGTTAAAACACCAACCCAGTTCCCGAATACAATAGCAAAAAACATTGCTCAGGAACTCGATATTGAAAGTTCCAAGATAGATGTGCTACCGACTTATCTTGGTGGCGGATTTGGCCGGCGCTCAGTAACCGAATCAGCTATCGAGGCATCAATTCTTGCATATTCGAGTGGGTTACCTGTGCATGTTGGTTGGAGACGTGAAGACGAATTCCAGCATGATCTTTTCCGACCTGCTACAAGACATGTGCTAAGAGGAGCGCTAGCGCAAAACAAAATTCAATTCTTTCACCACCTACAAGCGAGTGGTGATGTTCTGCTTTCAAGTCTACCATCGATCGCTGGGAAAATTCTCGGCTCAGATTTTGCAGCAACTCGAGGTATTGACCCCCATTATGAAATCGAGAATATTCACTTACAAGCTAAACGCATACAACTACCTGTTCCCACAGCTTCATGGAGAGGACTCGGTTTACTAGCAAACACGTTTGCAATGGAGTGCTTTGTTGATGAGCTGTCGATTTTAGCAAATCAAGATCCTGTCAGATTTAGATTGCAGCATTTATCTGACCAGAAAAAGCATGAGAGGGTAAGAAATGCACTAATTCGCGTTACTGAAATGAGTAATTGGAAACAGAAAAAAGCAAATGGGGTACCTCTTGGAGTTGCGTGCTGCATTGACTACGGTACAGTAGTAGCGATAGTTGCTGAAATTGATATAATCAATAATGATATAAATGTGAGTCGGATTTGGGCTGCCATGGACTGTGGGCAAGTCATTAATCC
Organism: uncultured Acidiferrobacteraceae bacterium; assembly: GCA_964343365.1. Classification (GTDB taxonomy): domain Bacteria; phylum Pseudomonadota; class Gammaproteobacteria; order Arenicellales; family UBA868; genus CAJXWH01. The sequence continues at coordinate 14,661 of CAYFJI010000022.1, read as the reverse complement.
TGATGGCGCCATCAATCAAGTGGAAGGTAACATCGTGTGGGGTGTGGGATCCGCGCTTCAAGAAGAGGTAATATTCGAAAATGGAAATGCCAAAGCTAGAAACTTTGACAATTACCCTCTCTTGAGGTTACAGCAAGCTCCTACAGTCGAAGTCACACTATTACCTAGTGATCTTCCGCCACAAGGCGTAGGAGAACCTGCCATTGGTCCAGTACCAGCCGCAATTGCAAATGCGGTGTATAGCAAGACAGGTAAGCGATTACGTTCATTACCACTTAAACTTTGATATGAATAGAACTGATAACCGCAAGTTAATATCAATTGGTGTTTTATTTGCGGTTGGAACAACGCTAGTAATTGCATTAACGGCTGACCGACTTCTTACTTTTGATATTATTGGGCCCACTATTCCATTTGCTTATCCCTGGAGATTAGTTGAGTATAGCGCCCTTGCCCAAGTTTCAGCGTGGACCGGTTATGCCTTTCATAATCTTCTTGTGTGGCTGATTATATTCTTGGCAAGGCGTTCGAAATCAGGCTTTCAAGCTGAATTCAAATGGTATAACTGGGCAATGCTAGCAGTAAATGGTAGCTTTATCGGTCTACATATCTTGCAAACACATCTTTTCTATGATGGGCTTGCTCAAGATGTGCCAGAAATTACCGCTCTCGCCTCTGTTGCGCTCATGTTAATGATTGTTTTGATTCTCGAAGCTCCTCGACGAGGACTTGCATTTGGAAAAGGAGTGAGATTTGATCGTAGATTCATAAAAATTGTTCGCGAGTACCATGGATATTTCTTCTCATGGGCGATCATTTATACATTTTGGTATCATCCCGCCGAATCGACGATTGGGCATCTGGCCGGATTCTTCTACATGTTCATGCTCTTTTGGCAATCGATTCTTATCTTTAATCGAACCCATGTAAATCGATGGTGGACGGTTACTCTGGAAATTTTAGTAATTCCTCACGGAGTACTAGTCGCTATCACTCAACCCGCTAACATGTGGCGCATGTTTGGTTTTGGCTTTGCTGCCATATTCATTATTACACAGATGCATGGCTTACATTTAAGTTATAGAATACGAGCACTCTTGTTTACAATTTTCGTAATTGCTGCCTTAATTGCCTATAGCATGGGAAATCAATTACATACGCTTCATGAAGTGTTGCGCATTCCAATAATTGAATATGGTGTAGTTGCTCTTCTATATGGAATATTTCTAATTGGAAGTAAACTAATTAGTCAAAAAAAGTAATGAATTAAGATTGTTGAAGTTATATGTTTAAGGAATAAAATGTCATCCCAAATAACAATGTTTAAACTCTAGAAACTTTTAGCCATGGAAACTATTAAAACAGACGTTACGATAGTAGGAGCTGGTCCTGTCGGTCTATTTTCAGTTTTCGAACTCGGTCTTCTTGGTTTTAATGCTCATGTAATTGATTCGTTAGGAAAAGTTGGAGGCCAATGCAGCACACTGTACCCAGATAAGCCCATCTATGACATACCAGGGATACCTCTAATCAACGCACAAGAATTAATTGATCAATTACTCACACAAGCAGGGCCGTTTAACCCCACTTTCCACCTAAATCAAAAAGTTACGCACCTGGAACAACTTGAAGATAAATCCTTCATACTTAAAACAAGTTTAGACACTGTTTTCTACACCAAAACGGTAATCTTGGCAGCAGGTCTTGGAGCCTTTAGAGAACGACCTCTTCGCCTTCCTGGAATTGCACAATTCGTGAACACCAATCTCCATTATTCTGTTAAGGATATTAATCAGTTCAAGGATCAAAAAATAGTAATACTTGGAGGAGGTGATTCTGCAATCGATTGGGCATTATCAATTTCTAACCTATGCTCTAGCCTTACCTTAGTTCATCGCCGCGAGGAATTTAGAGCAGTTCCTTCTTCAATTGAGCAGATGAAAAAACTTGCTGACAAGCCTAATTCTAATGTACGGTATATGATCGGTAAGATTGCGGACTATACCCATACTGATGGATCCATCATTTCAATTGATGTAAAAGCCTTTGGTAAAAATTCGCATAAAGAGACAATTTCCCTCGATCATCTGTTAGTGTTCTACGGCTTGAGCCCCGATCTGGGGCCCATTGCTGACTGGGGTTTGAATCTAGATAAGCGCAATATAGAAGCGAATCCCCAAACGCTTGAAACAAATATCTCTGGTGTTTTTGCAATCGGTGATATCAATTCTTATCCAGGCAAAAAAAAACTGATACTTTGTGGTTTCCATGAAGCCGCACTAGCCGCTTATTCGATACAGAAATACCTTGATCCTAATACTAAACAAAGGGTCCAATATACAACAACCAGCAGTATGCTCCAGGAAAGACTTGGCGTTACCAAAAATTAGAAATTAATGCAATTTATTGGATTTTTGTCATTGCCGATATCTTGGCGCTGGTAAAGAAGGGCGTCAACCAAAAAGTCAGTGACAGTATTGTCTTTAGCATGGCCAAAATCCTGACATATATCAAGAAAAAATATGGCATTAAATAATGACCTTCCATTAATCAAACGCGTTGGCTGTTGGCCAAACTGCGAAAAGGCCTTGGCTTTTGTACTAAAAACGTGGGGTTCGTCACCACGGCCAGTCGGCAGCATGATGACTATAGACAATTCAGGCAATTTTGAGGGATCATTATCAGGAGGATGTGTAGAAAATGCAGTTATCCAGGAAGCCGACGAAGTGATGCATTCCGGCACTCCAAAACGACTTTCTTATGGAATATCCGATGACAAAGCTTGGGCTGTTGGGCTTCCCTGTGGTGGCACTATTGAAATACTCATCTTAAAAGTGACCGAATCTGACTTAGATCAACTAGTAGAGATTAAAGCCCCTATCACTTTATGGGCGAATACCGTTACTGGTCAGATAGGATTCTGCACAGAATCAAAATGGCTCAGCATGAGCCCACCCAACAAAAAACTATGGGAACATGCAAAAGAAGCATACCAATTTGGGGAGTCGACAATAGTCAATATTCAGGATATCGAATACTTTATACGACCATTTGTTCTACCCTGGCGACTTATTTTGATAGGTGCAGTGCATATCGCACAACCACTATCCAAAATAGCAGCTTTTGCCGGATTTGATGTAACGATTATTGATCCGAGACCCCGCTATGCCAATACCGATCGTTTTCCAAATACCAGATTGTTTACTGAATGGCCGGACACTGCACTTAACTCCTTGAAATTAGATTACCAAAGTGCGGTTGTGACCCTGTCTCATGACTTGAAAATTGACGACGAAGCTTTAGAAATAGCAGTTAATTCGCCAGCATTTTATATCGGAGCTCTTGGAAGTCGATATAATCACTCGAAAAGGATAAGGCGCCTAAGTGATAAAGGTCATAATAAAAGTAAATTAGATCGCATTCACGGTCCTGTAGGGATTGATATTGGGGGCAATGATCCCGGCGAAATCGCCATTTCTATACTTGCCCAAATAATATCTATAAGAAGCAAAAAACGCTAAAGTGGCACAGCAGATTGATATCGCTGTACTTGCTGCCGGAACCTCAACTCGAACTGGCACTCGAAATAAACTCCTGTTGAACTACATAAATAAGAGCTTGATAAATCATGTCGTCAATGTTGCTCTATCATCTAAAGCGAATACTGTTCATGTCGTACTTGGCCATCAATCTAAACTAATTGAAAAAGAACTAGAAAATCTTCCCATCGTTACTCTATATAATAAGTATTATAGAACTGGAATAGCATCATCTATACGTTGTGCTATCAACGCTATGTCGAGCAAAACTGACGCTATTATTTTCTGCCTAGCCGACATGCCATGGGTCTCCAAAGACCATATTGACCTACTAGTTGATAACTTTAAAGAAGATGCAATTTGCGCGCTCTATTTTAATCATCAACGCGGGCACCCTATCCTATTTCCAAAAACATGGTTTAACATGCTAAAGAATCTGGAAGGTGACTCTGGAGCTACTAACCTACTACGAGCGAATAATCCAAAAATAGTCAAAATTGCTTCACCCGATGAAGCCATACTTCAAGACATAGATTTACTGACCGACTTACATAACAACTAAGAAATGAAGTTAAATTTTTTGAGGACTAAAGCATCAGATCTTTTTTATACCAAACTGGAATCTAAAACAATGTTTATTGCTAGACAATTACTATGCATTTATCCAAAATTGATTTAATAATCCTAAATTAAACTGGAGAATTCCTGTTTTGTTAATGCATATGCCATTACATTCTAATGAATGGAAAATAGCGAAAGAGATGGAAGGTGAAACCATCTATCAATTCACACTCAACGAATCTAACGCATCTTGTGATATTCCAATTTCCCTTAGAAGATTTGGTTTCCTGAATTTTGGATGGATGCCATATGGATTACCCTACCAAGGAAATGGCACTATCGTCAGAGACAAACTTCGTGATTTCTTAGGGGCAAACAAACTAATTGGATTGCTGACTTACTCATTTAACACAATTCCGGAAAATGAATTGGCTCGCAAATACGGCCTGTCTATTGGGTTAAAGCGTTTTAGCACATACATCCTTAGATTTAATGATGAAACGACTTCTAACATCATAAATTATTTTAATGCGACTACAAAAAAACATATTAGAAGGGCCTTTGATTCCGGTTTCCAGATAACGCCTATGCAGCAAAAGGATATTAAGCATTTTTACCAAAGCTATTTGGAGCTATGTAATAAAAATCAATTCTCCCCGATTTGCACAGAGCGTTTCTTGTTAAATTTGTTCCGACTTTGCGAAAAATCATCAGAAAGAGGACTTAAATTTTTTGGCCTAAAGTCAGAACGTAATGGTGAAACGCATGGATATCTGATAGGACTAAGTAGTGGCGGCTATTTTTTTGAATTCATCAGGGCTAATACGAATATATCTGATCATAAAGGATATGATCGAAAACTTCTGACTTATAGAATGATTACATGTGCCCAAGAAAAAGGAGATAGTTATTATGATTTTGGAGGAATTAATCCTAAATCTGGGCCAGGCATTATGGAGTTTAAACGCGGATTCGGAGGTACACTGTATAAATCTCAACCAATGAAAATAATATCTCGATTTTAATGTGTCTTAAAATTTTTTCAGATATGTTGTCCCATAGCGCGAAATATTAAAAGATTTAATATCATGAATTCTTCACCAGCACTATCCCCACTAACTTTCCTGAATTGCTTTTTTAAGAAAGATAAAAACCTCATAGAGGATGCTATTTATTATTCATATGCACGAGGCGCTTTGATTACAGCCATTCAGTCTATAAAGAATTCAAAAAAAATGGAAAAATATCCTCGCGTATGGGTGCCTTCCTTTATATGTGATACTGTTTTCTTTTTATTAGATCACTACAAAATTGAATATTCTCCTTATCCGATTACTGAAGATTTGTTGCCTGATTGGAAAAGTCTTGAAAACTACATTTTTTCACCCAACGATGTATTTGTTCTCGTATATTTTTTTGGGTTCCCCATGGGAATTTCAGATGCAAAAGCATTCTGTGAAAAGAAGAATATACTGTTAGTAGAAGATTGTGCGCACAGTATCGTAAAAAACATAAAATCCAATGGAATTGGTACTCATGGTGTAGCAGCTATTTTTGGGTTACGAAAAATAATACCAATCCCAAATGGTGGTTTTTTATATATGAAAGATATGGCGATTCAAACTCCACCCGCAATCTCACGTGCAAAAGGAATATATCGTCACCCAGTAAAGATGATGTTGCAATGGTTTACTAGAAAACCTGGTATTAGACCTCCTGGAATCAATTACTATGTTGACAAATCAAAACTCAATTCTTTTCAACCCAACTATCATCTTTTTAATTTTCAAGAATCGATGAGTTTCTTTGGTAAAAAAGTTCGAAACGCGACTGATTTTGATCACGTTTTGGAAGCTAGAAAAAGAAACTATAGGATCTATATGGAAGAACTGATGAATCTAAAACTGATTTCTATTCCCAAGACCTTACGAGATATCGATCAGGAAGCCACACCATGGGTTTTCTTTTTCTTCTTCAAGGATGCAGAATGGCTCATTAATACACTGAGAAAAAATGGTATATTTGCAGGAGATTTTCCTAATCTCCATCCGAGCATTTTTGAAAATCCTGATTATCCTCGAGATAATTTGATGTATCGGAATTCAATAACCTTGCCTGTACACCAAGATCTGTCAGTCAAAACCGTGAAAATAATTGCTCGCAAGGTTAAAAATCTTCTGATTGACTACGAGAAGTATCAGGAATAACTGCACTTTTTATGCGCAAATGACGTTGATTTATGATTCTTGATACAACCATATCCATTCATTTAGTTTATAGTCAACCCAGCTAATAACTTAGAATTGAAGACGCTCACATGGCAAACTTAAAGGTTACTCTCGGTGATTTAAGTCTTAAGAATCCCATTATGTTAGCTTCAGGTATCTTAGATTCAACACCAGGAATCCTAAAGAGAATGGCGCAAACAGACGCAGGAGCCTTGATCACGAAATCGATTTCACTAAAAGGAAGGCCAGGTTATCCTGGACCTACCGCGGTTGAAATTAGTCCAGGTACTTGGATAAACGCAATGGGATTACCCAATCCAGGGTTACAAGATTTTTTAGAAGAATTTCCTTTAACAACACTCAAACTTCCTGTAATACCTAATTTAGTTGGTGACACACCCAAGGATTTTGAGACACTTGCCCGCGAAGTAGCGATGGCAGGAGCAAAAATTGTGGAACTCAATTTAAGTTGCCCTCATCCAAAAGCAAACTATAGTGGCAATTTGACAAGTCAGGATCCAAAAGCAGCAGCTGATGTGATTGAGGCGACATCGAGACATTTACCAGTAATAGCAAAATTGACACCTAATGTGACCGACATTGGAAATGTTGCTGTAGCTTGTGCAAAAGCTGGTGCAACAGCAATAAGTGCGATCAATACGCTACCAGCTCTTGACGTGGATCCGGAACTCGAAAGACCGATTCTTGGCAATGGGTTTGGCGGTTTATCAGGCGCGGCCATACGCCCAATTGGATTACGAAAGGTATTAGAAATATCGAAAGCATTGAATAACGAAGGAATTAGTATTCCAGTTATCGGTATGGGCGGTATCTCTGATGCTGATGATGTAGTGCGATATTTGCTTTGTGGTGCGAGCATGGTGCAAGTCGGAACTTGCTTGACGAGTAACCCTGAAAAACTGGCCACAATATGCAGTGGGCTTTGTGATTGGATGAATCGAAAGGGATATAAAAAACTTTCTGACTTTCAAGGCCGCATACTAGATTGGTTCGAATGAAATATCCTTATCCTGCTCAAATTATAGAAATATCAGGTTCGACATCAGTTGGGCATGCAATTTGGCTAGCGCCAAAAAAGCCATGGGATCTCGTCCCTAAGCCTGGACAATTTGTAATGGTATGGCTGCCCCACCCCCCAAAACACTCTAACAGAAATGTCTGTGATTCAATACCTATGTCTATCGCAGGGTGGGATAATGGATGTATTCGAATAACAGTCAAAAACTTAGGCCCTACGTCTGGAGCAATTCTAGATTGTCAACCGGGTGATTACTTAGGCTTAACAGGTCCGCTAGGTAATGGATTTTCGATTGAAGCTACTAGGCCCTTGTTGATGGGAGGTGGCGTTGGTGCTCCACCCTTATTATTTCTAGCGGAACTTTTTATAAAAAAAGGAATCACGCCAACGACACTTCTCGGCGGCTCAACCAAAGATGAAATTTTCCACATTGACGATTTTCCAGGAATCGTTCATTTGGCTACAGATGATGGCTCAATCGGCTATCATGGCCGAGTTACTGAATTACTTCAGAAAGAGATGCCAGATCAACTGTACGCTTGCGGACCTGAACCAATGTTGGCTAAGGGGCTAAAGTGGGCTCTTCGGGAGCAAGTTCCCGCAGAACTATGCTTAGAACGGCATATGGCCTGCGGTATAGGCCTATGTGGAATTTGTTCATTAGATGAAGATTTGGTATGTCAGGATGGCCCAGTATTCTCAGGAAATAGGCTTGAAAAATCAGAAGAATTCGGAATAAAACTGAGAGAAGCTGGCGGAAAAGTCAGAGTACTATAAAATCACAAACCTGTTTTTATTTCAAGCAACAGCATCTTTCAATTTTCCAATATTGAGCTGTGCTAGAGTGGCTCCAGTTGCTACCAAAATCGCACCTATAATTTGCCAACTATTAACGGAGCCTCCGAAAAAAATCATAATTAAAACGACATAAAATGGAACAGCATTACCATGCATTCCAGCGATGGTAACTCCAATTCGATCAGCACTCATCATCCAGAAAACCATCGAAAATGCTACACCAAATATCAAAACTACTGGCAACAAAAGTTCCATGCCGGTCCATATTGGTATAATCGAAGTCAAACCAGTTAATTCAATTAGAATCAAAAAAGGAAAAATTACTATTCCTGCAATTAGAGACATGAGTGCCATTCTAGGAAAGGCTGGGATTACACGAAGTTTAGTAACCGACACGCGAGAAAACCAAACCCATAAAACCACAGCAATAATCATCAATATTTCGCCACCTTGAAACCCTAATTCTGTTTCTAGATTAGAAACTGATACTAAAATACCTCCAGCAATTGCCATAACAATTGCAAAAAATAATCTGATAGTAATTTGCTCTTCACCACGAATCATACCCATAACTGCCGAAACTAAAGGACCAGTAGTCGCGATAACAGCAATATTGATAGGATTCGAGTATTGGAATGCAAAATTCATAGATATTGTGCTCAATCCCAATCCTACTACGGCTGTTACACAAGCTTTTTTGAATGGCCAATTTTTCCACCCGACATAATTTGATTGAACAAGCACAGATACTAGAAATAAGATAAATCCCGCACCAAAAATTCGCGTAGCTGCCAAAGTTAGAGGGTGCCATGTACCAAGAAGAACATCAGTCAGAGGGTACGTCATTGCCCATATAATCATACCTAGGAATGCATAAATATTTCCTTGCACATAAAGAGAATTTGATTCGGTACGCATACTGTAATTTTTTTTAGGATTTAACACTCTTTAATGATCCACGGTCTCTTGAGAGCCATAATCCTCCAAGGATTAGAAACAAAGCTAACGCATGATATAAAAAGAAGGTTTCATTCAGAAGTCCCACCGCTAAAAATGCGGCTACAATCGGAATTAAATTTAAAAACATTCCTGTTCTACTTGGGCCCATTAAATCCACACTTCGAAGATAGAACAACTGTCCAAACATTGAAGCACATATAGCAATATACGAAAGCACCAACCATCCAGTAACGGTGGGAAATTTTGCCTGTCCGATTGCCATTTCATAGATCGCGAATGGTGCCGAGAAAAAAGAAGCTACAAAACAAAAAATTGCAAATAATATTACGCTCGGTATAGGTGGTTTGGTTCTAAGACCAATAGTAAAACCAGCCCATACCAAACAGGCCGTTATCATCAGAAGGTCGCCCAAATTAAAACTAATATTCAATATCTCACTGGGTACCGCGCCAGTTGCAACAGTAAAAACTCCGAGAAATCCTGCAAAAACTCCTCCAATTTGTAACCATGTTATTCTTTCTCTATACACAAAGAAAGCTCCAATCAATACAAAAATAGGTATCGACCCCTGCAAAATACCTATGTTTAAAGCTGTTGTTCTATGGCCTGATTCATAAAATAAAAAATTAAATAAAACAAAGCCACTACAGCCCATAAAAATAAGGTAAGTCCGATGACCACGCAAATTTCGCCACGCATCTAATATTTGTCGTCTATAAAAAAGAGCAAATCCTAAAGATACCAAAGTCCAGCGTCCAAAGGTAACCTGGTAAGGGCTAATGTCATCAACTGCTATCCTTGCCGCTATTGTATTCCCACCCCAAAATAAGCACGTAAGTGACATGAGAATAACAGGCTGTTTCCAAGCCCATCGGAAAATATTCATTTTTCAGTTTTAATCATGTAGTTGCTGTTGAGTTGACTGCCTTCCGGTCTAGATAGAGAATCCAACTATGAGGAAGAGATGCATTAGTTCCAATTCCACCGGTATTTTTGACTCAGGTACTGCAATTATAACTGGTTTCAGAGGCAATCAAACTTGATGCTAAGGCATTCTCTACTCAGCAAATTTAATTAGCAAGCAATTAATGCCAACTATCTCAGCAATCATTCCGACTTTCAATAGAAGAGACGTAATTGAAAGAGCGTTATGTTCCGTATACGCTCAAAAAAATCTAATTTCTGAAGTGATTGTAATCGACGACGGCTCGACTGACGACACATTATCACTCATAAGAGCCAAATTTCCTAAGGTATTAGTTATTTCTCAAGAAAGATCCGGCGTAAGTCATGCTCGAAACCGAGGAGTAGAGGCAGCGCAAGGTGAATGGCTAGCATTTCTAGACTCGGATGATGAATGGTTAGAAAACAAGATACGATTCCAAATAGATGCAATTCGTAAGGATCCAGAAACACGATTTGTTCACAGTAACGAAATCTGGATTAGATACGGGAAGAAAGTAAATCCGATGAAAAAACATAAAAAACAGGGTGGCTATATCTTTAATTTCTGCCTAAAGCGATGTTTGATATCACCATCATCCACGATGTTGCATAGATCAATTTTCGAAAATTTTGGAGAATTCGATGAAAGTCTTCCCATATGCGAAGATTACGATTTTTGGTTACGCATTACAGCCACACTTCCGGTTTCTTACATCCCAACGCCTTTAATTCAAAAGTACGGAGGACATTCAGATCAATTATCTCGATCTCAGTGGGGCATCGATAGATATCGCATCCAATCATTAGAGAAAATTATCGCATCTAAAGCCTTAACACCAGAACAAACGCGACACACCTTGGATGAATTATTGATCAAACTTGATATTTACCTTAAAGGCGCATATCGACGGAAGCGATTCACTGAAATAGAGTCCTATGAAAGAAAAAAAACTTTTTACAAGAAGATGCAATTAAACTCTCAAATAGCCTGATATTATTGTGAAATAGAGATTTTTTATGCGCATAGTAACTGCATTATTTTCTGAAGCGAAACCCATTATAGAAAAATACGATTTAACCCCGATGGGCGGTGATTTAATGTTTCCTATTTATCAAAAAAATGGCTGCTTTCTTGTAGTTTCTGGCATCGGTAAAATTAATTCAGCCATAGCAACTACTTATCTTCATTTGAAATCGGGCGAATCAAGAAATCAACCATTTCTCAACATTGGCATTGCTGGCCATCATCGTCCAATCAAGGGAATGTCGATCGTAGCAAACAAAATCACCGAGAAAATATCAGGAGATACAAAATATCCGCCCCAGATTATCTTTGAGCCAATTCATCGAAGTCACTTGATTACCGTTGAAGAACCCGAAAATAATTATGAAATAGATGCTGCTTATGATATGGAAGGATATGGATTCTACGTTAGTGCCCTACGATGCACTACTGCTGAACTGACACAAAGTCTAAAAATAATTTCTGATCATCCAACATCCCCAGCAAACAATCTTGACGCAAATAAAATTGAAAATCTGATTCGTAGTCGTATTGATGAAATTGATCGGTTTATAAAAAATCTAATAAAACTATCCGACTTGGCCGTGCCACGCTTAATAGAACCATCCATTTTGGAAACGTTTTACAGCCGATGGCATTTTACAACAACTCAACAACATCAATTAAGAAAAATAATCCGTCGGTGGTTAGTACTAGAAAAAGAAGACGATCTTAGCGCAATGATACCTATAGATTGCCCGAATGCAAAACAGGCTATAACAACACTTGAAAACAAACTAAACGCCAGATCGCTTGTTCTGCATCCAGACAATAACTAAGTTCAAACATAAAAGTTCTTAATACGAATATGATAAAAACAGTATATATAGAAAACCGAGTAGTTAATCACCCTCGAACTGAAGACGTATTGTCAAAAATTCCACATGAACAGATCATTCACTGCGATAGTTATAAAGAGATTTTTAATCCTAAAAATCAAAACTTCCGTCTACAAAAAATACAACCTTCTCTGATAATTGCAAGTAAAACTGGCGAAAGGGTTCTATCAGCACCCGAAGGTTATGGAATCGGGGGCAAGCATAACTATTACTTTTCTCATATGCTGAATTGTATTTATGATTGCAGATATTGTTTTCTTCAAGGAATGTACCCTTCTGCTAATTATGTTCTATTTGTCAACTATGAAGATTTTTTTGACGCGATCGATAAGACGAGTTTAGCCCTTCCAAAACAAAAGGTCTGGTTTTTTTCCGGTTATGACTGTGACAGTCTGGCTCTTGATCCGATCACAAATTTTGTCAGTAGTTTACTTAACTTTCTCCAATTTCGCCCGGAAATATATGTTGAACTTCGAACTAAAAGTACTCAGATACGGGCTCTTTTATCCAGATCCCCTAATCCCAATGTTGTGGTCGCATTTAGTCTAAGCCCCACAAAAACAGCTGATCACTTTGAAAAAAAGACACCTACGATAAAAAAGCGTTTAGAAGCAATGAGGCGTCTAGCTAAACATGGTTGGCTACTAGGACTTCGATTTGACCCATTAATTTATGATGATAGTTTCGATGAAAGATATAGTAATCTATTTAGAGAGGTATTTCAGACACTTCCAATTGAGACAATTCATTCAGTAACATTAGGTGTTTTTCGTATGCCAAAACGTTTTTTCCAATCGATTTCTAACCTGTATCCAGAAGAACCACTTTTTTCAAGCCCTTTATCTAATCAATCATCATTAATGACTTATGACGCAAATTTAGAAAAACAATTATTGAATTTCTGCATGAGAGAATTGACTAATTATATTGAGCCGGAAAGAGTGTTCTCATGCGAAATTCAAAATAGAAAACAATTAGATGAAATAAACTATAAACTTATTACAAAAAAATAATTGTATGGAAATATATTGGACTTAATCTAATGACAAATTTGAGAAATAATACTAACCTAAATGAAGGTTGCACTTTACTTTTGATGCGTCATGGAAAGTCGGACTGGTCTTCTACAATGGATGAAGATTTTTATCGAGTTTTAGCAAGTCGAGGAACTCAAGATGCACCAATTATGGGTAATTGGATTAAAGTTCATCAGTATGTGCCCGATCAAATTATCTGTTCCCCGGCAATACGTGCAAAACAAACTGTCGAACATGTATGCAGTCAAATCGATGTGGCTATAAAAAATGTATATTGGGATGAAAGAATCTATGGTGCCGATATCAAAAAACTATTGGGTGTCTTATCAGAAACTCAAGACAAAATCAAAACGCTCCTTATGGTGGGACATAACCCAGGCTTCTCTGATCTTATCGATTACTTATGCCCGAATAACGGATTAATTAGAAAACATATGCCCACTGCAGCTATTGCAGTGATCAGTCTGAACAAGATTTGGTCTGCGGTCGAAAAACATAGTGGCATACTTTTACACCTTGTAACTCCTAAACAAGTTTAAAATTGACATCTAAACCATTAACTCTAGTAAAAACAAAGAAAATAATTATGTCCATACCTTTTGAATGCAATAATCTTGAACAAGTACGTGCTCAAATAGATCGATTAGATACGCAAATTGTTGAACTTATTGCGGAGCGAACTACTTACGTCATTCAAGCTGCTAAATTTAAAAAAACTAAGGAAAATGTCCGAGTGCCTAAACGGATAGAGGAAATTATTGATCGTGTTCGCACTTTAGCTCACCAATTTAATCTAAATCCTGACGTGATTGACTCAATATATCGACATATCATTGAGACATCAATCGAAGAAGAAAGACGAAATTGGGATTTAATTCGATCTGGACTTAATGAAAAAATTAACAAGAAAATATAATGATAGCAATGTAATAAAAACTATAATCTTACGTCTTAAAAAAGTTTGAATTACTCATTTTCATCACATTTTTCTTCTTCTATAGACCACAATTTGTGCGACAAAATTCCAACCTTTTGTTCAATCACTTCCATTGCATCTAAAATTAGATCTTCACGGAATCGACGACCTATGATCTGTACCCCGCTAGGTAGCCCTTCAGCAAAACCAATCGGCACTACTCCTGCAGGAAGGCTAAGATAATTTACACCGATACTATACTTAGCACTTTCAAATATATCTCGTAATGTTTCAAAACTATGACTATCTTCATCCCATCCAAAAGTAGGACGCATGAGATATGGCGTAAGCACTAAGGGATACTTTTCCAGAAAAATATTCCACTCGCGGAGTATTTTAGTGCGCTCCTTTATAGCAATCTGATAGCCTTCAGCATTAACAACATCGCCCATTTCGTAATACCATTTGAAGATATTTTGTATCGTTTCACTTCCATGTTCTCTAACTACCGGGCCAAGAAAAATATCAAGCTCACTTCCTAGAACATCGAACCAAAGCTGAGCAACCTCGTCAATAGAAGGGGTAGCAACTTCTTGTACCAAATACCCAGCATCACTAAGGTATCCAGCTGCCCGGTCAATATTCTCTGTTATCTCCGGATTAATTGGGTAACCGTATGATTTTTTAGTAACTGCTATGGTCGGAGAGGAGCCTTTTGAAGGCCATTCATCAAACT
>CAYFJI010000021.1:0-24765 GCA_964343365.1 uncultured Acidiferrobacteraceae bacterium | reverse complement strand
CCGCATCATATCCTTCAGCAATCAAACCTTTGTTAGGTATACTATATAGTCGCGCTGGGCCTATGCACATCCATTCTTGGATCTGCGCCAACGTACATCTACCTTTTTTTACTTCTGTTAGCATTAATGGTAGAGAAGTTTCAACACCTGGCGTGCCCGATGGTGAAAGTGGGTAGGGCTTAGCTTTTTCTTCGATAGTATGTGGTGCATGATCTGTTGCAATAATATCGATGAGCCCATTATGAAGTCCATTCCATAAATAATCAGCGTTACCTTGTTCACGAATTGGAGGATTCATTTGCGCTTGAGATCCCAGTGTTTCATAGTCATCTATAGATAGAAATAGGTGATTGGGTACTACCTCGCAACTAATTTGCTTCGATTTTTTATTTCTAAGAAATTTAGTTTCATCAGATGTAGAAAGATGTAATATGTGCAAGCGTCGACCGTATTTTTCTGATAAAGCGACCGCGCGCTTGGTAGCAATTAAAGCTGTTTCAGGATCACGGATTTTTGAGTGAATGTTATATGGTAGACCTTCTAGGTTTCTATTTTCCTTTTCTAGGAACATGTTAGTTCGACTCTGTATGCGATTTTCATCTTCTGCATGAACCGCAATCAATCGTTCGCCCGATGAAAAAATTGCATCAAGCGATTTAATGTCGTCTACCAGTAGATCACCGGTGCTTGAGCCCATGAACACTTTAATGCCGCAGACTGGGTGTGTTGTAGTTAAAGCCTCAATGTTATCTTTGGATGCGCCAATAAAAAAACCAAAATTAGCTACAGAAGTTTCAGTTGCGCGAGCAATTTTCCAATCGAGTTGAATCTGATCTATAGTTGGTGGCGAACAATTAGGCATCTCGAGATAACTAGTCACGCCACCTCGAACTGCTGCGCGAGAACCAGAAGCTAAATCTTCTTTTTGAATAGCTCCAGGTTCGCGAAAGTGTACTTGAGGATCAATAACGCCTGGCAGTAAAACATGACCTTTAGCATCAATTATTTCACTTGCATCAGCTGTGATCTCTGATGCTACTCGTTCTATTTTTCCATTTTTTAAGCCGATGTCGCTAGATGCCATAGTTCCATCAGGATGCAGTACATTAGCGCTTTGAACTATTAAGTCAAACATAGGAATTGTATTTAGGCTCGATTATCATTCCAATAAGTTACCCATTTATCTGTGTGATGTATTGTTGAGTGTCAGTTGGAAAACGGAGAATTAGACATGTTGTTTTTCTCTAATTTCGTCTAATGCCTTGCAGTCTATGCATAGTGATGCAGTTGGACGCGCCTCTAACCGCTTAATTCCTATTTCCACACCACAAGCTTCGCAGTATCCGTAATCACCTACATCAATGGTGCTTATCGAATCTTCGATTTTTTTTATCAACTTACGTTCTCGATCTCGAGTTCTTAGCTCTAGGGAGCGATCAGTTTCTTGAGTAGCTCTATCGGTAGGATCAGGAAGATTGATAGTTTCGTCTTGCATGGAAATTACAGTTTTATCCGTATCATCGATTAGTTCATCACGCCATGCTCGTAGAATTGTACGAAAATGCTTTTGTTGGGCCTTATTCATGTACTTTTCCCCACGTTTTTGACGGTAAGGCTTCACTCCATGAATGGTATTTTGGGTTGTTTGTTTTGCTGATGCCATATGTTGGTACCTATGATTCTTGTCAGTCAATTAGATAGCTAATAAAAATTGACAGTAGCGCGTTATACCAGAGTAAAAAACACAACGCAACTTGTTTTATTATAGAAGTTTCCTAATCATCACATTCGTTCCATAGTTTTTTTTGCTCAACATCTCTCAGAACTCTAAAACTGACCTTTTTATAGATAGAATATGCCATAGTTGACAGTCTCTATGTCGGGACTTCGGGGTCAAAATAGAGTTAGCATATTGTATAATGGATTACTTATCACACTACTTTGATCATAAACTGTTTTGTCTTCTTCGACCTTAAAGTGCGCTCAAAACCGAATGAACAGATCTTCTAAATTCTTTGTCTCCGATTAATGAGGCCTAAAAATTGCTAGTAATTTATGCGCCTACTTAAAATACAATTATCTGGGTTCAAATCATTTGTTGACCCTACAACGATTCTAATTAGTGGAAACCTAGTCGGCATTATTGGACCTAATGGATGTGGAAAATCCAACGTGATAGACGCTGTTAGATGGGTTATGGGGGAATCTTCTGCTCGAAACCTCCGTGGCGACAATATGATAGACGTGATATTTAATGGCACTGACTTGCGAAAACCCGTTGGGCGAGCATCGGTGGAGCTAATTTTTGATAATACTGAAGGAAGGTCGCCCGGCGTTTATTCCTCTTTTTCTGAAATATCTGTCAAAAGGACTTTAACTAGAGATGGTATTTCTGAATACCAAATAAATAACACTAGATGTAGACGTCGAGATATCACAGATATGTTCCGAGGCACTGGCTTGGGTCATCGATCATATTCAATCATCGAGCAAGGAATGGTAAGTCGTATAGTCGAAGCTCGACCAGATGATTTACGTATTTTTGTGGAAGAGGCTGCTGGAGTTTCATTATATAAAGATCGAAGACGAGAGACTGAAACTCGGATTCGTCACACTCGTGAAAACTTGTCCAGACTGGAAGATATTCGCAGTGAGCTAGGCGATCAAATTCGAAGATTGCAGCGTCAATCCCAAGCAGCTCGTCGTTATCAACGTCTAAAAGATGAGGAGAAAAAAGTTAATTCAGAATTACTAGCGTTAAGGCATCGCGCGCAAGAGGCTTTAGTGAATGCACAAAAAAAATATACTGCAGATGCACAAGCAAAGCACGATACGATAATTTCGAAACAACGCATTATCGAAAGCAGTCTGGAGGAAATACTTAGCCAACAATTGTCTGCACAAGCAACAGTAAGTCAAGTACAGGGGAAAATATATGCGCTTGGAGCAGATATTGCAACGATTGAGCAGAGTATCGAGCATTCTCGTGAAACACAGCACCAACAACTTGGCGAGCTTGAGCGATTGAAAGAGTCATTATCAGAGCTATTAAAACAAAAAGAAGAAGATGATAATTCGTTAAGTCAAATAGAAAATGAGTTAGCGGAACTTATTGAAATTCAGGGGAGTCGTAAAAAAGCTTTGATCGATGCAGAGAGACAGCTCATGACCAAGGAGGTTGATTTGGAGGCATGGCAAGATGAATGGGAAAAGTTTAGTAGTCGCGCTTCGCTACCCGTTCAGAAGAAGGAATTAGAGCGGAGTAAAATTGAACAGTTAGACTCGCGAGATACAAGTTTGCAGCAAAGGCTTGCGCGATTGGATGAGGAAGATGAAACTCTTTTACAGGAAGAAGAATCTCTCGACATCGACGTCGTACGTGCAAAAATAGCGGAACATGATCGAGTTTTAACTGACAACCTAAATAGACTAGAACTCGAGGTTGGAAAAATTGATTCGATTCGAAATAAAACTGGAAAAATTAAGAGTCAATTAGATAATCGACGTGGTTTATTACATGAAATTAATGGTCGATTAGCTTCCTTAGTTGATATGCAGACGGCAGCATTTGATACTGATAATGAAACTTCTCAAGATTGGTTACATTCTCGAGGTTTATCCAAGGCTCCACATTTAGCTGATGAAGTGGAAGTAGAATCAGGCTGGGAAAGAGCGGTTGATGCAGTTTTGAGTGATCGTTTGGCTGGTTTGGGTGTAGGACAGATTGATAGAGTTTTTTCTACTGATCATGGGTTACCAAATATGAATTTGTTTCTCATAGAGGCAAGCAATAAAGGAGAAAAAGAAGTCACTGATAATATGTTATTGAGCCATGTTCATAGCCTAAGATATGATCTAACCCCCTGGTTGTCAGGAGTTTATGTTGTGAATACTCTCGAGGAAGCATTGGTTTCTCGTCAAAAACTGAAGCAGAATGAGTGCGTCGTTACACGATCTGGTGTTGTTATTGGAAGTAATTGGGTTTATGCACCGAATGCACCTAATTTACACGGTGGGATATTGTCGCGAAGTGAAGAAATAAATCAGCTGGAGTTAAAAAAAGGTAACTATGAGTTAGAAGTAAATGACCTTAAAGAACAGCTAGATATTGCAGAGAAAGAAGTAAGCTTACTTGAAATTACACAAGGTAATGTGAAAAGGCAAATTGAAGAGACGCAGGATGCGCTTTTGGAGTCACGTCAATTGCTTGCAACAAAACAAGCTAGAGCTTCACAGATTGGTAGACGTTCCAATCAATTACGATTGGAAAGTGATGAGCTTACACGAGAGCTTTCAGATATTGATAGACAATTGAATGATGCCCGAAGAAATCTGGAGTTGGCTGAAGATGAGACGGGATTCTTAGAAAAAAATCGTGAATCTTTGTTGAAAAAGAGAGATGATTTGACTGAAGAGCTTAGTAACGCGCGTGAAACTGTGCATAGTCGTCGTGATGAATTACACGTTGGAGAATTAGACCTCCAAAGGTTGAATGTGTCGTTAGCATCGGTACGTTCAAATATTGAAAGACTAATGGTTCAGTCGCAAAGATTTGATGACCGAAAAAAACAATTGGAGAACGCGTTAGCTGGAGATGAAAAGCCAGAGATAGATTTAAAACAAAGACTCGAGGAATTATTAGCTGAGAAGGATATGACTGAGACTCATTTCTCTAAATCACGACAAAATTACTCGGACATAGAAGACGCAATTCGTCTGGAGCGAACCAAATTATCTGAGTGTGAGCAAGAGTTAGTAGTTGTTCGCGAATCACTAGATGAGCAAAGATTGATAGAGAAAGAGCAGTCTGTTCGTTTGGAGTCTATCAATGATCAAATTAAAACTGCTGATATGTTACTGGAAGAGATTATAAAAGATATTCCAAATGAAGCTACTGAAGCTAAGTGGGTGGAAAAAACTGAAAGTTTGGCATCTAAAATACAACAAATTGGCCCAGTAAATTTAGTTGCGATAGAGGAATTTGATGAACAATCAAAAAGAAAAGAAGATCTTGATCAGCAACATAATGACCTATTGGAGGCTTTGTCTACACTTGAAGACGTAATTAAAAAAATTGATCGTGAGACTAGAGATACATTTAAGTCAACTTTTAATGCATTGAATGCAGGATTTACCGAGTTTTTCCCAAAACTTTTTGGCGGGGGGAAAGCGATTCTGGAACTCACAGACACCGATTTGTTGAAAGCCGGTGTTGCTGTCATAGCCCAGCCTCCCGGAAAAAGAAATAGCACGATCCATCTTTTGTCTGGAGGGGAGAAAGCATTGACTGCTGTTGCCTTGCTTTTCGCGCTATTTCGGCTCAACCCTGCGCCATTTTGTATTCTTGATGAAGTTGATGCTCCTTTAGACGATTCCAACGTAGAGCGTTACTGCGATACACTAAAGACCCTTGCATCTCGGACTCAATTAATCGTGATCACGCACAACAAAATAACCATGGAATCTGCTGATGTATTGCTAGGAGTTACTATGGGGGAGCCAGGTGCGTCAGCTATCGTATCTGTGAATGTTGATGAAGCTGTAAGTATGGCTGGAATCTGATGAGTTTGCAGTTAGCGTTAATTGTTTTAGGAATAGCAACCATTTTTGTAGTAGTGATGTTTTCATATGCCAAGCAGCGAGGATATCTATTTAATAGATTAATAAGCTCTAGAGTGCCTGTTACTTTCTTGCATTTATTGAAGACGTGGGTAGCACTACCAAAGAAAAATGTTTCAGGTGGACTTAAATCTGCTTTGATATCAGCAATAGATTTTCGTTTAGATCCTGATCCCACTAAATCAACGAAAACCCTAGAGGACAAACAACCCAGAAGACCTATCAATCTGCGACAACATAGAGCTTATACAAGTAAGGCCAATAAGGAATATCAGCGAATACTGAAATCAGACTATTGGGCAAGGTTGTCAGGATCAGAACTGGCGCAATCTCATGATGTGCTGGCTATATATCGTACTCATGAAGTAGATTTGATACATCCTCACAGGATCCATGGACTAATTTATCCAGGTAATCAATGGATCGATCTCGAAGACAGCGCACCTTCAGATCGTTTTTATGATTTGATAGTTAGCGCTCAGATCGTAGATAGGAATGGCCCGATTAATGAATCTGAATTGACTCGAACAAATAATCTAGTTTATGAGTTGTCAGAACGTTTTAATCGAAAACTTCAATTTGATATGACCATGGAGGGCGCTCTTGACGAAGCTAAATTATTAGATAAATTTTGCAAGCAATATGATGTTTTAGTTATTTTTAATATTGTTGCGAGTAAAGATCAGCAATTTCTTGGAAAAGACCTTCATCGATTAGCAACGATTTCGAATATGACAGTGGATGATATGGGACTTTTCCGGTTGTTAGAACCAGAATCAAGTGAAATTTGGTTCACTATGGCCAATCAATTTGAGCCAGGTTTTTTCCCGAGTTCAAAGTTAGAAGAATTTGCTACGACTGGCCTTTTCTTATTTATGAATCTGCCACTAGTATCACGTCCAATCGAAGCATTAGATAAGATGTATTCTACAGCTAAATTAATGTCATTAGAATTATCAGGGACGATAAAAACTCTCGATGGTGCTGATATCGATACAAATGAAATCGATAAAATTCGGCAACAGATAATAGAAATTGCGGATGTTTTTCATCGTGTCGGTATACTTCCAGGATCGGAAGTAGCATTGCGACTATTCTGAGTCAAGTTTATATAGAAAGGTGACACGGAGAGCGGGAGACAGTGTTTGGAAAAAAAGATACGTGAAAAAATAGAGAGTCTTCGAGTCGCATTGGAGTATCATGCATATCAATACTATGTTCTTGATCAACCGGAAATACCTGATGCGGAATATGATCGACTCTATAAAAATCTGGAGAAATTAGAGAATCAAAATCCAACACTAATTACTATTGCATCTCCGACACAGCGAGTTGGTGCTTTACCACTAGGGTCATTTTCAGAAGTTCAGCATAGTGCCCCAATGCTTTCCCTGTTAAATGGATTTTCAGAGAATGATATTTTTGAGTTTGACAAGCGTTGTAGGCACATACTCGGAACTGATTTGATTGAATATGTAAGTGAGCCAAAATTAGACGGTCTTGCAGTCACTTTAATTTATGAAAATGGCTTACTTATACGAGCAGCTACTCGTGGAGATGGATTACACGGAGAAGATGTGACGGCAAATGTTCGTGGAATCAGATCGGTTCCATTGCGCCTGCAAACTAATGATTTGCCCAATATTTTGGAGGTTCGCGGCGAAGTTTACATATCTCAAGAGGGATTCTCCGTCATGAATCATGAACAAAAACAAAACGGAAGAAAGTTGTATATGAATCCGAGAAATGCAGCTGCGGGAAGCCTTAGACAACTCGATCCACGAATTTCTGCTACCCGTCCTTTAGAAATATTTTTTTATGGAGTAGTTGACTTTGGAAACGAACAATTGTCTGATAATCATTTTGAAACATTACAAATTTTAAAGCGGTGGGGATTTCGCATCAATCCTGAAACTATCGTAGTTTCAGGGCCGACAGCATGTCTGAATAGCTATTCTAGGCTTTTAGAATTAAGGGATAATCTGGGATATGACATAGATGGTGTTGTATACAAAGTAAATAAATATATTGAGCAAAAAAAAATAGGAACATTAAGCCGGGCTCCACGTTGGGCGCTCGCCCATAAATTTCCAGCGCAGGAAGAGATAACTGAGGTTTTACAGATTGATGTCCAAGTTGGGCGTACGGGTACGGTAACTCCTGTTGCCCGCCTTGCTCCGATAATTGTAGGTGGTGTAAGCGTTTCAAATGCGACATTACATAATCGTGACGAAATCAACAGATTAGATGTCCGTGTTGGAGATATGGTTATCGTAAGACGAGCTGGTGACGTTATACCCGAAATTGTTTCCGTATTGGTAGAGCGACGTCCACTTGGTGCAGAGAGGTATAGATTTCCCGGTACATGTCCCGTATGTTCCTCGGAAATCGTTAGCGATGAAAAAGGAGTAATTTTACGTTGCAGTGGTGGTCTTTTTTGTAGCGCTCAAATTAAACAATCAATTAAGCATTTCTCATCGCGTCGTGCGATGGATATCGAAGGCTTGGGAAGTAAAATAGTCGATCAATTAGTGGATAATAGTCTTGTACGAGATGTATCCGATTTATATGAGCTTGATGTAAATAGGCTGGAGCAATTAGATCGATTAGGTAAAAAATCTGCTGAAAACCTTGTTGATGCCCTGGTCGCTAGTCGAAAAACTACCTTGGAACGGTTTTTATTTAGTCTCGGAATTCCACATGTTGGAGAATCAACTGCTCATGCGCTAGCAACTCGATTTTCGTCATTAGAGCTCTTAACTGAGGCCACAACTGATGATCTCGAAGAGATAAATGATATCGGTCCAGTTGTTGCAAATAGCATTGTGCAATTTTTTTCACAAGACCACAATGTTAAGGTCATCGAGAGGTTGCAGCATGCTGGTATTACTTGGCCTATTCAGGAATTAAAATACCAGGAAGTTTCGGCATTAGCTCAAAAGACTGTAGTTTTGACTGGCTCATTAGTTAACTTAAATCGAGGGCAAGCTCAGGATTTGTTGATTAACGCCGGAGCGAAAATTGCAAACAGTATTTCAAAAAAGACGGATCTGGTAATAGTAGGTAATAATCCAGGATCAAAATTGGAACAAGCTGAAAGGCTTGGAATAAAATGGATTACTGAGGAGGAGTTTTTCATCCTCTTAGAAAGTTAAAGGAATAAAATATAATTACGCTTCAATGACAAACAAACTTTAAAATAAAAAATCACTCTCAATTCAATAGTGTTGATCACCTAATTAAATTAGTTGATTGTGATGAGTCGAATATCGAATGTGACCCATAATATGAACAGCTTTAAGACACAAACTACACTTAATGTTGGAACTTCACAGTACCAATACCATGCATTAGATCGTTTATTGCCGATTTCCGATCTTAAGCGCATGCCTTACTCGATCAAGATTCTACTTGAAAATTTATTACGTAACGAAGATAAGGATAATAGTAGTGTTACAACCCAAGATATCACCGATTTAACTGATTGGAATCAGTTTACTAAAAAGAATAGAGAAATAGCATTCACTCCAGCGAGAGTTCTTATGCAAGACTTCACTGGAGTTCCGGCTATTGTAGATATGGCAGCTATGAGGGAAGCTCTAGTATCTTTGGGCGGAGATCCAAATAAAATTAATCCCTTATCTAGAACTGATCTTGTCATAGATCATTCTATTACGGTAGATTATTTTGGATCTACTAGCGCTTTGGAAAAAAATTCACAATTAGAATTTTCACGCAATCATGAAAGATATTCATTTTTACGTTGGGGACAGCAAGCATTTTCGAATTTCCGAGTGGTGCCACCATCTACAGGGATTGTCCATCAGGTAAATCTTGAATATCTCTCCGACGTAGTTTGTGTATCCAAGCAAATTGAAACCCCTACAGTGTATCCAGATAGCTTGGTAGGTACTGATTCTCACACAACGATGGCTAACGGCCTTGGTGTATTAGGATGGGGTGTCGGTGGAATCGAGGCTGAAGCTGCAATGTTAGGTCAACCAATTACGATGGTAATCCCAGAAGTTGTAGGCTTCCGCTTTGAAGGTAGATTACACGAAGGGGTGACAGCAACAGATTTAGTTCTAAAGATTGTAGAAATGCTTCGAAAGGTCGGGGTAGTAGGAAAATTTGTAGAATTCTTTGGTAACGGTTTAGATGAACTCACAACCTCAGATCGCGCAACAATCGCGAATATGGCGCCTGAATATGGCGCAACTTGTGGTATTTTTCCCATTGATCAAAGCACTTTAGAGTATCTTCGTTTAACTGGGAGACCAGAAGAAGAAATTAACTTGGTCTCAAATTATTCAAAAAAACAAGGTTTGTTTCGTGATTGTGATTCGGTAGAACCGATATATTCCGATGAACTTACGCTTGATTTAGGTACGGTTCGTTCAAGTATCGCTGGACCCAAACGTCCGCAAGATAGAATACCTTTGTCTAAGGCAAAGGAAGTTATTGGCGCATCAATGATATCAGCTCGGGATGGAGCAGATAGAAAGACCTCTGAAGATATTTTCTTTCAAGGCAGAAAATTTAAGATTTCCGACGGCGCAGTTGTGATTGCAGCAATTACCAGTTGTACAAATACATCGAACCCAAGTGTAATGATAGGAGCTGGTTTGTTGGCCGCCAACGCTATCAAAAAAAAGCTAGATTCAAAACCCTGGGTGAAGACTTCTTTGGCGCCTGGCTCGCAAGTCGTAACTGATTACCTTAAAGATGCAGGGCTTTTGACAAGTCTTGAAAAAATTGGATTTTCGGTTGTAGGATATGGATGTACTACTTGTATAGGTAATTCAGGACCCTTATCGGACGAAATTAGTACGGCAATAAAGAACAGGAAAATTTTGGTCTCGTCAGTCTTGTCTGGAAACAGAAATTTTGAAGGACGGGTTCACACTGAAGTTCATATGAATTTTTTAGCATCTCCACCGCTAGTAGTAGCTTACGCATTGGCTGGAACTATGGATATTGATTTTGAAGCGGACGCATTGGGCCACGATGAATCTGGGGAACCGATTTATCTTCGAGATATTTGGCCAAAGAATAAAGATATTGAGATCGTGTTGAAAAAAACGGTTACCAGGGAGAAATTTACACAGAAATATGAGAGTGTTTTTCAAGGTGATAGTCGTTGGTCCTCAATTGGTGTTAATAATTCCACACTTTTTCAATGGGATTCAGATTCTACATATGTTCGAAAGCCTCCATATTTTGTTGGCCTTAATAAGGAACCGCCGGGCTTGAAATCTATAAGAGGTGCAAGGGTACTTGCTGTTTTGGGAGACAGCGTAACGACCGATCATATTTCGCCAGCTGGTACTATTCTTCCAGATAGTCCTGCAGGTAATTATCTGTCTCAACATGGGATTTCAGCAAAAAATTTTAACTCCTATGGTTCTCGTCGAGGAAATCATGAGGTTATGATTCGCGGCACTTTCGCTAATTCTCGCTTACGAAACGAAATGGTAAACGGGATGGAAGGCGGTTGGACTGAACATCAGCCAACAGGAAAAAAAATGACCATATATGAAGCAGCGATGTCCTACAATTCTAGTAATGTACCCCTAATTGTAATAGCTGGAAAGGAATATGGCACCGGATCATCTCGGGATTGGGCTGCAAAGGGGCCATATTTGCTCGGTATAGCGGGTGTATTGGCAGAAAGTTTTGAACGAATACACCGACAGAATTTGGTTGGCATGGGAATACTCCCATTGCAATTTTTCCCTGGAGAGTCTCGAAAAAGCTATGGTATTGATGGCACTGAAATCTTTGATTTTATTGACTTAAAAATCGGAGCTAAAAATCTGTTAGTTAAAGTTTCGAAGAACAATGGGCCTCTTCTAGAGTTCCAGGTGCAGGTAAGAATTGATACGCCGAAGGAGTGGAGCTACTATGAAAATGGTGGGATATTACCTTATGTTGTAAGACACCTTTTACGTGACTAATTTTCATAGAAAAAAAGTTAGCAAAAGCCAACAAGGTGAATTGAAGTTTACCTAAATTGCCATAACATATTTATTTTTTGTTTTAATGTGTTTTCACTTCATACAGAGTTAATTTGGAGTGTTTCAACGGCTCGATCAAATTGTTCTAATTCTTGGCAATATTCACTCATGCTTTTAGGCATCGGAACTCGAACTCCAGCCATATATGACAACAAATTTTTTCCATCAATTAATAAAGTACGTCCACGCAATAGTAGAGAGCGTTTCAAAGGATCCTTATATCGTAAAAAATCTGAATCGATATGGATAATGCGCTCTCCTAATGCTACGAAATGTGGCCAGCTCGAGAAAAAATCTGGATCACTTTTCATCAGCTCACACTCATCTCGTGCCGCTGCCGCATAATCTAAAATCATAGGCTCAACATTCTTGTAGTCAGAAATGACTTTGAAGCTCTGAATCATTCTTTTTGCTATCGAATCAATGGCGCGCATCGTCTGTGATATCTTAATGTATCGACTTTCATAATACGCAGCAAGACTATGGGTAAATACTTTAAAAGGCTCTCCCCAGAGCTCATCGACTCCCTCATGCCCACTCGGGTGGCGAACTTGTTTTCCAAGCTCTAACGCCTCCTTGAGACAAGATCCGCATTCTTGCATCAGTTCGTTTTCATTATTAATGTGGATACCTTTCTTTTCAAGCTCAACAATATTGCCGAAGATATCAGCGGCTCGATTGAATAGTGCCCCTGCAAGCATTGCGGCATTCACTCTTTTTTTAGCGGGATCAATTTGTGTTTCCCAAGCTGTGCGTGCTAACTCAAGATTAACACCTGGAGTATTGATTCCTGATTCAGTATGATGGAATGTTCTTCGAGTTAGCATATCTAACAATTCTTTTTTTGCTGTTAGTGTTTCGGCGGGTGGTGCATAATATCTAATCCAATACCCATCGTAGTAAATACGGCTTTTTCCATCAATTTCTGTTTTGGATCCATTTTTAATTGTTTTGGTCATAGTTAAATCAATTCACTGATCTAAATCATGGAAATAAACCTCATTTTCTTGGTTAGCAAGAAGATGAAGTAGGTTGGTTGTCGGTCTCTGAATTATTGATACAGAAGCAGATTAGAGGTTTTTACACCTATAGTTTACGCTTCTTTCTAGAAAAGAGACAGTAATAATAAAACTATTATTTCACCGTCTTTTTTCGACTCATGGAAATGGTGTTTACATGCCATTGCGTATTTAAGATTACCTAAATTCTTTAAGCGAGAGATGGTCTACCTGTAGCAATACCAGTGATAATACACTCAAAAAAAATATCTTCAGAAAGATCGTCTGGCGTAACGGAAGTCTGTTTTTCAGTGGTATGGACTACTATATCAATCGCCCCGGATTCTTGGGCTTGTAATAGAGCATGTTTTTTTGCTTGTGTTTTAGCAAATTCAATTGCATCAGTTAATACATTAAAATCAATGGGTCCGGTTTCTTGATACACACGATATAACCCAATTATTGGTTGAGATATTGTTATTCTGGCCTTTTGAGTAATGGATCCGACTACCGCGCCGATAGCATTAGCAATATTCGCATGAGGTGTAGGTTGAAATGTGATACCCAGAGAGCTACTAACATCTGGATAATAAAGGTGTGACGGGGCACCTACAGCAATCAAATCTAAGTCATTAGAAAAACTTATTGAGAATATATTTTTTGTATCTTGCATTTTTTTCATCACTAAGTCATAAATTAGCTCGATAGTTGATTTAGAGTCTATAAGTCTTGTAAATTCTTTTCTGTTATATACAGAGGAATGAATTAATGCTTCAATAATTTGCTTTATCATTTTTTCATGAATCAATTGAGCGATCTGTTTAGGGTTATTAAAATCAAATGTTCCCCAACCGTATACTTGGCGCATTTGCTTGCCCCATAATTTTGCGGCTAATGCAGCCGTAGCCATAGACCAATGATCAGCATATTCGAGGATATGTGCCGCATCAGACGGTGTAAATCCGCTATAGATGACTATACCTTTTCGAATCATTATCGCAATTGCTTTAGCTTGTTGGCGGCTGTTACGTTTAATTGATTCAAGGTCAATCGGTTGCTGTTCGAGCTGCGCCCAGAGATCATGCTCCACTGCCGTAAGATGTTGAATTTGTTCTTTTGTGGCATGGTGACGTAATACAAAACGATTTGTACGTGCGGTAGGAGCCACTGATAATTGTTCTTCCAAAAGCTCATTCACCTGTGGGTAAAGGTGCCCCAAAAGGCTCATAGGTAGGACTCTTCGCGGACCAATAGCAAGACCGACCGCTCCTTGATAGCGTACTTCGCTATCAGCCCCAAGACCTACCGAAAGTAACCTAATAGTTTCCACCATGGGATGCCAGTTCCCAATTACAGTGTCTTGGTTATTGATGTCTAATTTTCCATCTCTGATTATTGCGATATCGGTTGTAGTTCCACCCATATCAGCAATTATGGCGTTTTTAGTTTTTTGCAGATGACATGCACCCACTACACTTGCGGCTGGGCCAGACATAATGGTTTCTATCGGGCGATGCAATGCAATATCTGCGGGTATTAAAGATCCATCACCTTTAACCATCATTAACGAGGATCTGACATTGTATTCTTTTAGTATTTTGCGTACGGCCTTGATCAAATCGGATATAAATGGGATAAGTGATGCGTTCATCGCTACGGTTATAGCTCTTCGCGGAGCATCCAGGAGAGATGCTAATTCATAGCCACAAGTAATCGGTAAATCTATATGTCTTGCTACAAGCTTCTTGAGACTGATCTCATGCGCCGGATTACGTACACCAAAAATACCTGAGATCCCAATAGCTGAAACTTTAGTCTCCCAGCTCTTTAAGATTCCAGGAATTTCATCCATTTGGAGGGATACAACTTCATTTCCAATAGCATCATGACTGCCTTCAATCATAGTGAATTGACCATTGTGAATGGCTGTGACAAGATTTGATTGCTTAATCTGGGCTGGACTATAGCCTGCTAATATTAAACCAACCGGCGATCCACGACCTTCCACAACGGCGTTTGTAGCAAGGGTAGTAGACAATGAAACCAGTCGAATATGAGTCATGGCAGTCGCTGGAAGTTGTTTTAGTACATTTTCTATTCCTGTAGCGAGATTAGTTTGTGTTGTTAACGCTTTGCCATATGCAATAATCTTATCAGATGAATCCAAAAGGGCAGCATCAGTATATGTGCCACCAGTATCAATTCCAAGACGTAACTCTCTAGTAAATGAGTCCAATTTTCAATTTATGCGGATAGAAAGACTGATCGTTAATAAAATTATTACTAATAATCGAAAAAACCTCTATTTGATTTGCGACCGAGATAGCCAGCATTGACCATTTGTTTAAGTAACGGACAAGGTCGAAACTTACTATCGCCAAATTCTTCTAACAAAACATTCATAACATAAAGGCATACATCGATACCAATCATGTCAGCCAGTGCTAATGGGCCAATAGGATGATTTGCACCAAGTTTCATTGCAGCATCTATTTCCTCACGATTTGCAAGTCCTTCATACAGAATGAAAGCAGCTTCATTGATCATTGGAACCAACATACGGTTTACAACGAAGCCCGGACTATCTTTGACTGAGACCGGCTCTTTCCCCAGTGCACGGGTTAACGATTCGATTGCTTCATATGTTTCATTTGATGTTTGCATCGCACGAATAATTTCTACTAGTTTCATTAATGGAACTGGATTAAAGAAGTGCATGCCAATAATATTCTGGGGATCTTTTGCAAAAGATGCGAGACTAGTCAAAGATAAAGACGAAGTATTTGAGGCTAAAATCGTATGGTCAGCACACATTTTCGATAGTTTAGAGAAAATAGATATTTTGATCTCCATGTTTTCGGTCGCAGCTTCAATGATTAAATCACTTTCGGAAACTATCGTTAAATCAGTACTCATGCTAATACGACTTAGAGCTTGATTTTTTGAATTCGCATCAAGTTTATCTTTTTGTACCAGCCGGTTAAGGCTTTTCTCTATTGAGCTTAAGCCTTTTTGAAGGACTTGTTCCGATACGTCTTGCATTGAAACAGGAAAACCACTAAGTGCGCAGGTTTGTGCAATTCCACTGCCCATTGTTCCGGCACCTACAACACCGATATTTTCTATTTTCATAGCTTATCTCCGAGGTATTAATAAGTTAAAGAAGTTTAGTGTCATTAGGAATAGAGATTCTATATGAACTAAATTACTGTATTCAGAACTGCCATAAAGTTATTTCTTCTGAATTGTATGAGCTGGATTTTGTTTTTCAATGTTCAAAAAATAGTCAGATAATCCTAATAACTAAGAATAATAGAGATTAAGAAATTCCTCAAAAGATTGAGAATCAGCCGCTTCCAATACAGTTTGACAGTGGATTGAATTGCGCGCCTCATGTGAAAGAAAGTCTTTTTCCTTCTGAGATAACTGCAAGGCATCAAAGTAGTGTTTATGTTCTGTTGATTTAGTCATTGCAAATTCAAAAAAAGAAATGTTTCGATCCATCATATTAGCGAGAATTTTAGCCGATGGCGTTAATTCAGGGTTTTCAAATTTTTTTAATTGTTTGTTAAGAGCCGTTTCATATCCTGTTTCTCCTGAGCTATCCAATAGACTGGCGATTGGTCGTAGTTCTGTTACAAGAGCTGTTCCGCTATCCTGTAAATTTGTTTCAAAATTTGGAGGGAGAGTTGTTGAGGCTGTACGACCATCGGAAACAACCTTATTTTGGAACGTACGCAGTTGCATCATTTCACTTTTTGTTAATGAGGGGCTGTCTTTGAAAAGACAACCTATTAGTAAAAGCTCAATAAATTTAATTCCATGCTCATCGATACCAGATGGCAAAAAAGGGTCTATATCAATACATCGTATTTCAACATATTCTACTCCACGTTTTAAAAGAGCAGTAGTCGGCCTTTCCCCGGATCGAGCTACTCTCTTAGGACGAATCGGGGCATAATATTCATTTTCAATTTGCAAAAGATTAGCATTTAATTGTTGGTAATCCTTGCCATCTCTCACTCCAATTGCTTCATATTTTGGATAAACTGTTTTAGTTGCATTTACCAATGATTGACAGTATAAATCTATGTTTTCAAAATCTATTTCTATACTAGTTTGGACATCACTTTGATACCCCAAATTACCCATTCGTAGACTGGTAGAATTCGGTAAATAAAATGTCCCACGGCCAAAATCCTCGAGATCATGATTCCTTCCGTATAGGAAAGAATTACAGACGGCAGGAGATGCTCCGTAAAGATACAAAACAACCCATAGATTTCTATAAAAATTCCTTATTAAGGCGAAATAGCATTTAGATTTGAAGTCAACTAATTCATCTGCTGATTTTTTTATTGTTCTCCACTGTAGCCAGAAATCATCACCTAGTGAAAAATTGAAATGAATTCCTGAAATACTTTGCATTAGTCGCCCATATCTATGGGACAGGCCGACTCGATATACATGTTTCATTTTACCAATATTTGATATACCATATTCAGCTATAGGGATAGAGCGCTCGCCTTTTATGATACACGGCATACTCGTGGCCCATAGAGCCTCTGATTCGATATTCCTAACTACAAAATGATGAAGTGAATCAAGAAAATTCAAAGTGTCTCTTACCGAAGAGCAAGCTGGAGTGACAAGTTCTACCAATGCTTCAGAGTAGTCTGTTGTGATATATGGATGAGTGAGTGCTGAACCTAGTGCGAGCGGATGTCGTGTTTGCGCAATAGTTCCATCTTGATTTACTCTGAGACTCTCTTTTTCTATCCCACGTCGCATAAGACTCAGATCAGAACCAGCATTAAATTTTTGAAGTACCTCTACGGCTCTTAGTACAGAGTTTTCCATTTTTTTCCTTGTATTGGAATCATAAGAATTTTGATATCTAGACCTCTAGTTGATCAAATTCTGCAGGTACGGATTATTGCATAGTATATGAGACTAAGGCCTTAATTTGTAAAACGATACTTCAATCACATTATGAACATATTTTAATTTAATTCATGGAATTTGCTACTGGTTGCCGTTATATTTTTGACGTAAATTGTTGCCAAAAAAAACTATCCTGAAAAATCTAGAAAAAGATGTTGGTAAGTTATAGGATGCGAATAAGGACGCGATTCAAATAAACAAAAAAAGAACGGATTTAATACTATGTTGGACCAATAATTTAATGAATAGTTTTATAAAATCCCTGATACTAATCTATTTAATTACCGCCAATACTTTATTGAGTCTTCTATGAGACGATTGAATCACAGTTTTTGTGTTGCTCCCATGATGGACTATAGCGATCGGCATGATAGGTATCTCATGCGTTTATTCTCCAAAAATGCAGTGCTGTATACTGAAATGGTTTCAATTCAAGCATTACTGTACGGTGATCCAAAACGTTTTCTAATGCATCATCCGAGTGAAAATCCTGTTGCGTTACAACTTGGTGGTAGTGATCCAGTTGAGATGGCTAGAGGAGCATTACTAGGAGAGAATGCTGGATTTGATGAAATCAACATTAATGTGGGCTGCCCAAGTACTCGTGTCCAAGCAGGTCGTTTTGGCGCATGCTTGATGAAAGAGCCAGATCTTGTATCCCAATGTTTTAATATGATGCAGGAAAAGGTCAATATCCCCATCACAATCAAGTGTCGTTTAGGCATTGATAATAATGACGAATATATCGATTTGTTCAAATTTGTTGATCGAGTCTCACGTGAGGGATGCAAAACTTTCATAGTGCATGCACGAAAAGCTTGGTTAAATGGTCTTAGTCCTAAACAAAATCGAGAAGTTCCTCCTTTGAACTATGATGTTGTTTATCAATTGAAAAAAGATTTTAGTGATTTAGAAATTATCATAAACGGAGGGATTACCTCTATTTCCGAAACATTAGCTCATTTGTCCTTTGTAGATGGAGTGATGATTGGGCGCGAAGCTTACAGGAATCCTGCACTTCTTTCGCAAGTTGATCGAATAATTTATGGCTTAGAGAGTCCACCTGTTTGCATATTGGATGTGCTAGAAATGTATAAACGATATATCGAAAAAGAGCTATTTATAGGAACGCCATTGCGTTCGATGACAAGACATATGTCCGGTCTTTTTTTTGGTAGACGCGGCGCTCGTTCTTGGCGTAATCTTTTGGCATCGTATTCGTCAGATGAAACAGCAGGTTTAGAAGTTGTTCTTAAGGCCCAACAGTATGCACAAAAAATTATACGACAACTATAGTACATATAGTTGTTAAGAAAATGATGCAATTTTTTATTATAAAGCTGTTATGCGTATTAAGAAAAATCTTAAAAGATTAATTTTTTTTTTCTTCGTCCCAATAATCTCGTTGATTGGAATTTTTATTGCCTGGCTTAATTTATTTTTTGAACCTGAGAATTACAGAGAGCAGCTAATTGAGTGGATTGAAGTACGCACCGATCATCAGGTTTCTTTAAATGGAAAAATAGATTTTGAATTCGATCTGATCCATTCTAAACCATTTCTAAAATTTGCAATTGAGGATACCTCCATTAGACAGGACAATGAGAGTAACACGGACCCCATATTTAGTGCTTCACTAATAGAAATTAGGTTTCAGCTAAGTGATTTACTAAGCGCAAAGATTAGACCAAAACTTAAATTAGTAAATCCATATGTAAAAATTGATAGAGCAGATTCAAATAAAACTAATTGGGATTTAATGGCCATTAATTTGTGGAATGACCGTCTAGAGACCCCTGAATTGAAGTTAATTCAAATTTTCACTGGCTTTGTTATAAGTGGACTTACTATAAAGAATGGTAATTTTATTTGGAGTCGAACTGATACTGAAAATCACTTTGAGATATCTAGATTAAACGTTAAGAACGAGGAATTTCGTAATATGCAAAGTATCGATGTGTACGGGCAACTCAAATGTAGAGGAAGTTTCTGTAGGTCGCATAATTTTGTTGAGATGGAATTTAACTTCGATTTGATGGATAACCCAGAACTGGTTCTTGCCCAAAATATTAGTTTTGACATGTCAAATGATGGTGATCTAATTTCTTCGCATGTAAAAAAAATTGAGCTTGATACTGAAAAAATTCAGGTAAGAATGACGAATGGAAAAGTAGCCGGTTTGGTAAAAAATAAAGAATTTGTTCTTGAGTTTGCTAAAGGTCTGTATTCGGAGGGAACTGATGATGTCGCATTCACGGGAATATATGGACGGTGGGTCAACGCTAATATAGACAGCAGCATAGATCTAGCAGAGGCGACTTTTGATTCTGTAAGGACTCGATTGATTCCAGATCTCACTAGCTTATTATCGGTTAATCAATCTGATTTATTTAAAGCGTTTGTAACTATGGTTAACTATTCTTTCAAAGGTTCAGGGGATATCAAGTTTTTTGCTAACAATTGGGAAAACACCTTGATGAATGAATTCTTCAAAAATGATAGGTCGAATGTTGTTGAAGGACTTATAAAAGTGAATACGGGCGTTCATGGGCTGGAGATTGAAAACTTCGTACTAGATTGGGAAAAATCAAATTTTCATGGGTCATTAATACCAAAAGATCGAGAAAATTACGCATTGAACTTTGAAATTTTTGAAGATGCAGTCGAACTGTCGCAGATAGTTCTTATGGATATAGATAATTATGACTATCCAAGTATAGGATTCCTCGTGTTTATTTTAACTAATTTTCCTGATTTAGAGTTAACTGGCGATATAAAGGTAAACCGCTTGGAGTGGGGCAAAATTCAAGCAGATAGTCTAGAGATACCACTACGTAGATTCAATCATCGTTTGCACATTAATCACGCGCACTTTGGAATATTTGGTGGCAAAGCCGATGTTAGTGTCAAAGCAAATCAATCTATGCAAGATATAGTTGTAGAATTCGAACAGACATATTCCAACGTTGATATTGGGGATTTTCTTGCATCTATTGGTGTGAGTGAAAATATCAAAGCTATTGGTGATGTGCACGCAGAAATCATAATGAAAGATTCTATTCTTCCAAATTCTATGAATTCAATAGAAGGCGAGATTATTGTCAACATTCCGGAAGGAGACATCTTAAACTTGGATAAGAATTTAGACAAAAGCAGTCAATTAGATCAGTTACGCGAACAATTGACTTTTCTGTTTGGATTGCAATTAGATCTCGATTTTTTGCTTAATAAAGTAAAGTTTTACGATTTAGCAGCGACAATTGTTGTGAGTGATGGCCAATTATTTAGTGATGATATATCATTCAATGCATTGGGTTGGCAACTTAGTAGCCGGAGTACCTACAACTTGATAGATGATTGGTATGATTCAATCTGGTATGTTAGTCCAAATAATTTAAATCGGATATTAAAAGGAAAGGTAGGCGAGAAGTTGTCGACTATAATTTTTCCATTTCGAGTTTCTGGTAAATCGAACGCAATTGAAATTGTGCTGGATTTGCCAGAGCTTTTTCGAGCACTATAGGGGCGTTAATGAAGAAGTCACTTAATAAAGTTAGTTCACGAATTACACAACCGCGGTCACAAGGAGCATCCCAAGCGATGCTTTATGGGGCGGGACTCACACATGATGATATGGGCAAGGCGCAAGTTGGTATTGCTAGTATTTGGTGGGAAGGAAACCCTTGCAACATTCATCTTAATGACCTTGCTCTGAAAATTAAAGAGGGAGTGTGGGACGCAGGTTTAGTGGGCATGAGATTTAATGCAGCGGGAGTAAGTGATGGCATATCAATGGGGACTGCAGGGATGAGCTACTCCCTTCAATCACGTGATCTTATAGCGGATTCTATCGAAACAGTCATGGGAGGGCAGTGGTATGATGGCCTTATTACGGTTCCTGGTTGTGATAAAAATATGCCAGGATGCCTTATTGCTATGGGGCGTGTGAATCGACCGTCATTAATGGTATATGGTGGCACAATTCGCCCAGGCCATGCATCGGGACAGGTAGTCGATATCGTCTCAGCTTTCCAGAGTTATGGCGAATATCTCTCAGGGGCTATCACTGATTCGAAAAGACAAGAAATTGTGAATAAGGCATGCCCGGGCCCGGGTGCATGTGGAGGTATGTATACTGCGAACACTATGGCTAGTGCCATCGAGGCTTTAGGTATGTCATTGCCATATAGCTCTTCAAATCCTGCTACTGGAGAAGAAAAAATTGAGGAATGTTTGCAAGCAGGCAAAGCAATATCCTACTTGCTGGAGATTAATTTATGTCCTAGAGATATCATGACCAGACAGGCATTTGAGAATGCAATGGTAGTAGTATCCGCTCTCGGTGGTTCGACGAATGCTGTACTTCATCTGATCGCAATGGCTAGGGCGGTAGATGTTGATTTAAAGATTGAGGACTTTCAGTCAGTAAGCGATCGTGTTCCTTTGTTAGCAGATCTTAAACCGAGCGGCAAATATGTAATGGAAGATCTGCACCACGTTGGTGGAGTACCCGCTGTATTAAAATATCTGCTACGAGAGAATTTGTTAGATGGTTCTTGCCAGACTGTCACAGGAAAAACCTTAGCACAGAACGTTGAGTCGGTCGCTGATCTCCCTGAAGATCAAAAGGTTGTCTATTCTCTTTCGAGTCCAATCAAGGAGACTGGGCATATACGAATTCTTAGAGGTAATCTTGCGCCTGGTGGAGCAGTTGCCAAAATAACTGGGAAAGAAGGTCAAAACTTCAGTGGCCCAGCAATGGTTTTTGATGGAGAAGAGAATATGCTGCGGTCCTTGGAGGAGAACCGTATAAAAAAAGGGTCGGTTATTGTAATTCGATATGAGGGCCCTAAGGGAGGACCCGGGATGCCGGAGATGTTGACGCCCACATCAGCTATCATGGGGGCGGGACTTGGTGATTCTGTTGCGCTGATTACAGATGGACGTTTTTCTGGTGGATCACATGGTTTCATCATTGGTCATGTAGTTCCCGAAGCGCAAGAAGGCGGACCAATCGGTTTAATTCAAGATGGAGATTTGATTACGATTGACGCTAAAAATAATTTAATCGATGTAGATCTTACAGAGCAAGAGCTTTTAGAGAGACACTCTCAATGGAGGATGCCGCCTTATAAAGTCACTCGTGGCACTCTATTTAAGTACATAAAAATGGTAAAAACGGCGAGTGAAGGTTGCGTCACAGATGAATAGAAGTAGGCAGAATTAATTCATGCTCGCGCGGAGAGCGCCGCTGATAGCGATTGGCGCCAAAAAAAGGGAAAGCGAAAGGAAAGCGCCGAGTATGTATAAGTGTCCTGTCACCGGTATGCCATGGATAGCAAATTGAACTGCATTTGCACCAAATATGAGTATCGGTACATATAGTGGTAATATTAGGATTGAGAGAAGGAGACCACCACGTTTTAATCCTACTGTCAGGGCTGCCCCTAAAGCGCCTACTAAGCTTAGGGTAGGTGTGCCAAGCAACAAGCTATAGACTAACGTTTTTGTAGCTACAGTATCTATCTGTAGTATTAGCCCTACCAGCGGGGAGATAAGCACTAGGGGAGCCCCAGTGATAATCCAATGCGCAATAACTTTTG
This sequence comes from uncultured Acidiferrobacteraceae bacterium, assembly GCA_964343365.1. Taxonomy (GTDB): domain Bacteria; phylum Pseudomonadota; class Gammaproteobacteria; order Arenicellales; family UBA868; genus CAJXWH01. Next base: position 1,584 of record CAYFJI010000021.1, on the reverse strand, counting down.
ACAATATAAGGATCGGAAGAAAATGTGGACTAATTAACAATTGTTCAAGTGACCCATCCTCATAGTCTGACTGAAATAGTAGCCCAAGCCCCAATAATGTAGACAATATTGATGTGACCCATATTATCCCAGGCCCCCATTGGTGAATTTCTTCAGAGTTAGGGCCAATACCGATTGAAAACAGGGAAATTACTATCAAAAAAAATAGTATTGGAGTAAACGCCTCACTTCTGCGCCTATAAGCTAGCTTAAGATCTCTCAGGGTTAGGGTTAAACTGTATAGTATCATTATATTTTTGAACTGAAATCGCTTAGTTCAATTATGTCGTTATGACTGCTATTTGCGCCCAGCGTCCTATGGCTTGTAAAGAGAATCATACCGTTTTGAGAAATATGTTTGTCAAAAATTTCTTCAACTAACTCTATGCCCGAGCTATCTATAGCAGCTATAGGTTCATCTAAGATCCAAAGTGGCGCGTGCGTTAGCAAAACTCTAGCAATAGAAATTCTTCGCAATTGACCCGCCGACAATGTATTGCATGGATCATTCTGGAATTTATTCAGCTCCATCTTTTCAAGAGCGGCTTGTGGCTCCATATAAGGCTCAGGATGAGCCAATTTCGAGTATATTTGAAGGTTTTCGAGAGGCGTTAGGTCGGACTTAATTCCATTAGCATGACCGAGATAGAATAAATTTTTAAAATATTCTGGAGACTGAGGCCTAATATTTTTTTTTGACCAGAGAATACGTCCTGATTCAGGCAAACTCAACCCACAAAGTATTCTTAGCAAGCTGGTTTTTCCTGAGCCATTTGTTCCACTGATTTGCTGTATTTCGCCTGAGTTCAAGGTGAAAGTAAGGCCAGAAAAGAGTGTTCGTTCACCTCGAGTGCAGCGAAGGTCGATCGCTGTTAGTTGAGCCTGAATATGATGTCTTATATGCATTCGAAAAAGTTTCGTCAGCCATGCAAAGATGGCAAGGTGTGAAAAATTATTAATAATATACTTTATTTATATAGTGTGTATGAGCGACAATCAGCATCTTGGAGAGGGCAGGATAGACGAATCAGGCCCTGTATTAAAAATCGTAGGCTTAATTGCGGTGGAATCAATGAAAAACAACAAGGTTGATGAGGCTAGCAAACCTAGGGGTCGGCGCCGATTTGGCGCTAAAGGGCGTAAAGTAGATAGGCAAGCACAAAAAGAAGTAAAGTCGGTTATTGCTAAGCTCCCACAGCGCCGAGATTTATTGATTGAGTATTTGCATTGTATTCAGGATGCTTATGGTTATTTGGCAGGGCGTCATTTGGTGGCGCTCGCGGCAGAACTTGGGTTAGCACCCGTTGAAGTCTATGAAGTTGCGACCTTTTACCATCATTTCGATGTAGTTGATGACGGGGAAACGCCACCACCAGTAACGACATTACGTGTTTGTGATTCCATCACTTGTGAAATGTTCGGTGCGGAATCATTGATATCACATCTTCACGCTGAATATGATCCTGAGATTAGAGTCCAACGTGTTCCATGTGTCGGTCGTTGTGAGCATGCTCCGGTTGCTGTTTATGGAAAAAAACCGATACA
>CAYFJI010000020.1:0-24801 GCA_964343365.1 uncultured Acidiferrobacteraceae bacterium | reverse complement strand
TAAAGTAGGTGACACTGAAGCAGTAGAAAAATCAACTTGGCCTTTAGCCTTCCGCCGTTCTAATGTCGTTTTAGAAGATCTAAACGAGCCAGCCGATATTCTAGTTATAGGGATGCCTCGGGATTTTCACTATGGTCCGGGAATGGGGACAAATCCAATATTAATGGGCTTAGGAATTGGAGTTCAATATTCCAGATGCGCAAAAGCGCTTAGGCCAGATGCTGTAATAATCGCAGTATCATGGTGTGATGGATGGTTTAATTCGGACTGGTTCCCCTCCTATGAAGAAACCTTTTGGTCTTTACAGGAGTATTCTAGTTCAGAGGAATTTTTGTCGTCTGATGAAGCGTTTCGAATATCAACTGACAATGAATATTGTTATAGCTATTCAAATCGCTACACCTATCATCCGTTTCATGCAATGTCGATGATTGCTGGCGGAAGCGTTCCTTTAAAGTGGTGTTCACAAATTTATGTTGTAGGGGCACAGCAACCAGGTATTGCTCGTTCATTGGGCTATCGTACTATGAGTAAATTTTCCGATGCTCTCGTTGATGCTGAGAGATATGTGGGCAAAAATCCTCGGGTTTTATGCACTCCGGAGTGTTATTCGGGTGGAATGCCGGTTAATTTAGTTGCTCGAAAAAATCAATGAAAATGAACTAATTGGCCTATCGATTAGTGAATGGTTTGGTCAAGTAGCTACACTGATCAGCCTATATGATATTATTGGAGGGCTGTTTTGGTTTTCAAGATCCCTGTATTCAAACAGAACGTATTTATTAAGAAGGAGGACTTTAATTATGGATAAATGGTTTAGTTTTAGTAAATCGTCCCTTGTAGCTCTATATGTGACTTTGGGTGGATTAATAGGACTTTCACCCGTAGCCCTAGCTGGGGGTGAGGTAAATCTTTTAACTTGGGAAGGTTATGCGGATGATAGTTTTGTAAGTATTTTTGAAGAGCAAAGCGGATGCAAATTGACAAAAACGTATGTTGGATCCAATGATGAGATCGTCGCAAAAATGGCAGCAGGTGATCGTAATTACGATGTCATTTCACCCGCAGTCAACTTTAGTCAAATGATGGCTGGTATGAAAGTATTAGAAGCGATGGATCCTAATCGGTTAGATCACTTTAACGAAACCTTTGAATCATTTAGAAATCATCCTGGCGTTCAGCAGAGCGGTAACATCTATGCCGTTCCGATGGCATGGGGGGCGATTCCACTTATGTATAGGACAGATAAATTTGATACTCCACCAACATCGGCCAGTGTCTTGTGGGATCCTGCTTTGAAAGGAAAAATAGCGATTCAAGATGTAAGTATGAGCATTTATATTACTGCACGTTTACTTTTTGGCGCGGATAAAAATGTGTATAACTTGACTGATGATGAGCTAGCTCAAGTAAAAGCTAAGCTACTGGAGCAAAAGCCGCTGGTTCGTGATTATTGGTCATCAGCTGGAGAGCTTGTCGATCTCTATGCGAAAGGAGAGGTATGGGTGTCTGAAACTTGGGGTGGTTATCAAATAGCGCTGCTTAAAGAACAAGGCATTCCGGTCGCTGAAGTTATACCTGTGGAGAAGGCTGACGGTTGGCAGGATGTATGGAATATCGTCAAAGGAACTCCTAATCTAGATTGTGCTTATGATTGGATTAATTTCATATCTGGACCGCAAGGCCAGTGTGGCATGGTGAAAGTTGCTGGTTATTCCCCAGCAAACCCAGTAGCTGTCAAGGATTGCCTGACAGCCGAGGAGCAGGACTACCATAATCTTCGAGATAGTGAGTATACGAAGGGCCTAGATTTTTGGCAGTTGAGTCCAAACCAGGACAAATACGTTGATCTGTGGAATGCTGTCAAAGCCGCTAATTAGTTGATGTAGCTAATTGCTTTTTTTAAATAAGCGGTTGATGCTTTACTGCGAATTGGGCGTGATGCAGGTGACGTTATCTGTATCACGCCCTTTAATCGTTTTACTGCAAGAGGGTACTTTTAATGACACTAGAAAAAAAAAGGATTGGACGAGTAGAAGGAAAGGTTGCAGTTGTGACTGGTGCAAATGGAGGGTTAGGCAGTGCCATTGCCATGGCATTGGGTAAGGAAGGAGCAAAGATTGCTCTAGGCGTTCGGCGCGGTCGCGATATTGCGGAGAAGGTAGTCGAAGAAATCAAAAATAGGGGAGGAAAGGCTTTTGTTAGTAATTTAGATGTTACTGATTTGACTTCAATTAACGAATTCGTAGCAGAATCAGCTAGTTTTTTGGGACCAACTGATGTCCTAGTGAATGCTGCTGGTAGGATTGATCCCGCCGATACAGTTCGATTCCAAGACATTAAACTTGATGATTGGGACAAGATATTCGAGATTGATGTAAAGGGTACAATGATGATGTGCCAGGCTATAGTTCCTCAAATGCGAGTGCTGGAGAGAGGATCGATAATCAATTTTTCAGGATCTTATGGCAACGGTGTGAACCAAGATAATATGGTTAATTCCGTCTGTATACCTTTTTGTGCAGCAAAGGGCGCTGTCCGAGCTTTCACTGCATCATTGGCCCGTGATTTAGCCCCCACCATACGAGTAAATGCAATTTCACCTGGGCCTATCGAAGCTAATTGGGAAGCTGATTGGGGTATATCGAAAGAACATATGGATGAAGCTCTATCTATGACGCTATTAGGCAGACTCGGTAAGCCTGAAGAGATTGCGGAAACAGCACTATATTTAGCATCTGATGGCAGCGGTTATATGACAGGCCAAAATCTGCTTGTAGATGCCGGATGGACTCTAACTGGATAGGAGAAGAAAGAATGGATGCGATCGATCTTAGTGATTTGATACCGTCGGATCTTCCTGATGGCCGGGAAATTGTTGCTGAAGGTTTGGCTCTTGGAGAGAATATTGTTATTGGTGAATCTTTATATTGTAAAGAGAAAGGAGTTCGATCGGAGCGTGAGTGGCGCGAAATTGCTCGCGATAAAGGAATACCTTGTACGTGTATGAATATTGGTCTTAGCACTTGGGATGAAACGCGTGAGGCGCTCCAAAATATCTATGAAGATGCTTTAGTTAGAGGTGTTCGCCCACCCGATCGGTTCAATCTAATTGCAGAGAGACGCATGGGTTTACCCAAGGATCGACGCGCTGAAGCACCACAAGAAACTGGACCTTGTTTATGGGATGAGAAAGACTGGTGGGAGTTAACTCAAACAGTTCCCATACAACCAGAAGCCGCTGACAATATGATTGGTGGTCCAGGATCTCTGGATAACGCACTTGATGCTCTTCGAGTTGGCATTACCTGCATAGGTGTTTTAAGCCAGTATACCTGGCGATGGCCTTATTGGGATGATGAGACGAGCCAGGTTGTTTCGGTAGTAAAAGCAGCTGCTGTTCTCGCGTCAAAAAAGAGTGATGGCGTGGTTTTTGATTCCTACCTTGAAGATGGATATCCCGGTGTTTTTCATGATTACGCCAGCTATGTTGGATGGGCAATGTTAGAAAGGTATGTTGCTGAAGATCTGATCGGCGCAGCATATGCCAACTCGTGGGGCGGTTTAACTCAAAATCCAATAATCAAGTCAGCTGTGACCTTGGCCTTGGAAGCTGTAAATCCAAATCGAGTCCCAATATCTTTTTTGCAAGGCGATACTATTGGAAATACACCAGATTTTGATGCAAATATGGCGGTTCTGGTTAATGACCTAATGATGTCTAAACTGACAGATATGCGATATAGATTAGGCACTGCACCACTTGCTGTACCGGTAACCGAAACCGAACGTATACCTGATTGGAGGGAGGTTGCGCAAGTTCAAACAATCAGTCGAAAATGTGAAGAGTATTTGCCACTTATTGAATCTTATATTGACTGGAAAAAAATCGAGGAATTACGCAATCAACTTGTTGTTGGAGGCAAACAATTTTTCTCGAACGCGTTAGACGCAATGAAGAAAATGGGAGTCGATATAACCGATCCGGCTCGAGTCCTGATCGTGATGAAATTGCTAGGACCCGAAAAATGTGAAGAATTGTTTGGCGTTGGTGCGAGAGACGACAGCTATCTCCGGGGTCATAAGCCAGTTCTGGAAACAGATCTGGTACGCCAGACTATGGAAAAACGTCGAGCAATTCTTGAGAGTGTGGCTAAAATGAATCCAGATGAACAACTGCGAGACAAGAAAGTGGTTGTGGCGTCTACAGATGTCCATGAGTTCGCAAAATTTCTACTGACATCAACCTTAGAATCCGTGGGTAGCAAGGTGGTTGATTTTGGGATCAACCGTGATCCAGAAGATATAGTCAAAGTTGCTCTTGAGACAGATGCAGATGCAATTGTAATAACAACTCATAATGGGGTAGCACGAAGCTTTGGAACCACTCTAGTTGAGTCCATGAAAGAAGCTGGATTAGAGTCGTCGGTATTTATGGGTGGTGTTCTGAATGAGGACATTGAGGGGTCTGATGTCCCAGTAGATGTACGCGAACATCTACATAAGATCGGCATTATGACGCCTGATACTGTGGAAGATCTACTGGGAGAACTCCGTTAACTCAAATTTTAATTATCTCAATAATCGATGAAAAATGAAGTTACCGCATTAGTCGATTTTGGAAGTACGTTTACCAAAGTAGCGTTAGTTGAATTGGGGACAGGATTCTTATTAGCGAATGGGCAAGCGCACACTACAGTCAATACAGATGTTATTGAGGGTTATGAAAAAGCTCTCAATCAGGCCTGCGCCAAAATTTTTTTGAACCAAGAGTTAATTACTCCACTTGCCGCATCAAGTGCAGGAGGCGGGTTATCAGTAGCAGCTGTTGGGCTTGTGGATGACTATACCGCAACGGCAGCTCGACAAGCAGCATTGAATGCCGGAGCTAAAGTAGATCTGGTGTTAAGCGGAAGGTTAGATCAGCCCTCTATTGACATGATAAATAAATTGGCTCCGGACATCTTACTTTTTTCTGGAGGAACTGATGGCGGTCAAACTCATCAGGTTCTGAGTAATGCAAGGAAATTGTCAGAATTTCATTTTGATATCCCTATCATCATTGCTTGTAATAGCGAAATTGCAGAACAGATATCAGAGATTCTTACGGAATCTTTTTCTGATATTGTGATTACCGCCAATGTCTTACCCGATATTACTAATATGAATATTGAACCTGCACGATTGGCTATAAGTCGAATTTTTATCGAGAAAGTTATTATGGGTAAGGGGTTAAGCCAGTCAAATGAATTCAGTCAATCAGTAATCTTGCCAACTCCGCAAGCGGTATTAATAGCGGTGGACCTATTGTCTAAAGGGACAGAATTATCGGAGGGAATTGGATCTGTGGCAGCTATTGATATAGGTGGTGCTACTACTGATATTCATTCGGCAACAGTAGAGGCAGACCATTCGCATAAAGTTAATGTTCGAGGTGTTATTTATCCTCCTTTGAAACGTTCTGTTCAGGGTGATCTAGGTATGCGCTGGAGTTCTAAGAGCGCATTTGGAGTTGACAAGAATTGGATAGTTGAGACGGCCTTACGGCATAAAATAGATGAGGACGAATTGATTGACGCAATTAATCAACGGCAGACTGACCCTTCCTTTTTGCCAACAAAAAATTTGGATAAAAAAATAGATGAGATTCTCGCTGTTTCCTGTGCAACATTATCAATTGAGCGCCATTGTGGCAAGGCGCATGCGGTATATATTCCAAACCAAGGAATAGATATGTTTCAAGAGGGTATTAATCTTCGAGAACTACCACTTTTAATTGGAACTGGAGGAGTTCTTGCTCATAGTGAGATTGGAAATATGGTCATGACAGCTGCGTTAGATCGACAACCCAAAGAGGCTCTTACTCCGGTATCTCCACAGCTAATCATTGATAGAGGCTATGTTCTGGCTGCAGCGGGAATATTATCCATGTTTGATAAACAGTCGGCGTTTAATTTAATGCGTCACAATCTGTTTGGAATGAATTCATAGTTAGGTCTTAAACATTCAAAACTTGCTAGGGTCTGGTGAATGACAATTATTTTTACTTTATAACTTAATTATTTTTTATCGTCATTGATCATGAGTACAGATATAAATATTATTACTATAGAGAAGACGACAATAATTGTGCCAATGGCATTTATTTCTGGCGTAATTCCTCTTCGAACCACAGACCAAATGTACATAGGCAGAGTATTGTCACGACCTGTCAGAAAAAATGTTACGGGTATCTCGTCAAATGAAAGGGTAAATGATATCAATGCTGATCCTATCAGAGCAGTCCGTATGTTTGGGAGTGTAATAAAGAAAAAAGTTTGCCACGGATGAGCACCTGCATCCGCTGACGCTTCCTCAAGTCTTCGATCAAAACGTTGAAGGCGAGCAAAAAGGCTAGTAACCACTATTGCTGTGAAAGCAGTACCATGACCAATGATCACAGTCCAGAGACTTAATGGTATGTTGACCATAGAAAAAAAACTAAGAATTGATACACCGGTAATGATTCCAGGCAACGTAATTGGTAATAGCACTAACCGTCTAAAAATTTTTTTACCTGGAAAACTAAACCGATCAAGCGCAAATGCTGTAGGTACACCGATAATTAGGCAAATTATTACTGTCGCAATAGCAACGATTATGCTATTCCATAGAGCTGTTAAAAGGTCTTGATTAGTGAGTGCTTTCACATACCAGTCGAGAGTCCAGCCAGTGAGAGGCAATTTAGTAATATTGTTGCTATTAAAACTAAACAAAATTAATGTCGCAATTGGAAGATATAGAAAACTAAATGCTATAAATGCTGTTAACCCTATCGCGGTGTTCCAAAAGTCAAACTTAAAGCCAGATTTTAATTTCAAAATGTATTCCTATCAGATGTTCTAGCTTAGATTGACTCGGCCAGTGCGTTCGAATCGATCCGATACTGAAATGACTAATAAAACAATAAATAGAAGCACTACCGCGATGGCAGATCCTAAAGGCCAATTCATCGCCAATCCAAATTGTGAGGTTACAACGTTGGCAATCATATTGGAATAAGGCCCACCTACTAAGACGGGAGAAATAAAATCACCTGATGCCATGCAGAAGGTCAATGTGAAACCCGCAAGAACTCCAGGCATTGAAAGTGGGAATGTTATTCTAATAAAAGATGCAAAACGTCCAGCCCCAAGATCTTTTGATGCATTTATGAGGCTGTCTGGTATCTTTTCTAAAGATGCGTAAATGGGCATCACCATAAATGGCATAAAAATATAGGACATAGTGATTATCATCGCAGCTTGGTTATACAAAAGGAATGCAACTGGTTCCTCGATAAATCCAGCCCAGATGAAGAAAGAATTGAGAACGCCTTCGCTACCAAGGATTGTTTTCCAAGTATACGCTCGCAAAAGATATGAGACCCATAAAGGAATTATCGTAGCAACATAGAGAAGGAGTTGCAGCCTAACCGATTTTATTTTCCTTGCCAAAAAATATGCGAGTGGAAATGATAAAAGAAACGACACTATAGAGACGGAAAAAGCGACTCGTATAGTTCGAACGAAAACTGTGTAGTACTGAGGGTCAGTAATTAGGGTTAGATAATTTCCAAGTTGTAGGTCTGGGACATGAAAGGGAAATTTCCTAGTGTAAAAACTCAGGGCAAACATAATCAGATATGGAATTAAAAGAACGAAAGCCCACCAAATAAATGGACCGGAAACAACAGACCAAAAGATTAGACGTTTCCTTATGTGATTAGCCACAATATTAAGAGATGTTGAGTTTTAGTCTTATTCAAAAAAAACTGATATAGCGTCAGATGGAATTAAGCAATCAACTTTATCGCCGAATTCCGCCACGTCAGAATTATTAATGGATTTCACCAATTGTTGGTCTACCGTAATTCTTGTTTGTGGATCAATTTCAATTACATAACGAATACTGTTTCCACTGTATGCAGAATTTACAACCGTTCCCGTTACGATGTTGGCGTTCTCTGGATTCTCCTTATTTTTCGGTTCAATTTTTATTTTTTCGGGTCGTATACAAATAATTACCTTTGTTTTGTCTTGGATATGTTCAGATCGATTATTCAATGTAAGTGATTGACCACCAGCAATTTCAGCAAAGCTGATTCCTGCCTGATTATTAATTCTTCCGTCAAGAATATTTGATTGCCCAAGAAAATCTGCAACGTAGGGTGATCTCGGGGTTTCATACAGTTCAGTAGGAGTGCCTATTTGCTCAACTTTCCCAGCTTTCATGACAATGATCCGATCGGACATTCTCATTGCTTCTGTTTGATCATGGGTCACCATGACAAAAGTAATTTGTAGGCTTTTCTGTAGTTCTCGAAGCTCAGTCTGCATTGCTTCTCTTAGTTTGGCATCCAACGCAGACATGGGCTCGTCTAAGAGCAAGAGACGCGGTTCATTTACTATAGCGCGGGCAAGCGCAATTCGTTGTTTTTGGCCGATCGATAATTCTTGAGGAAAGTTTGCCGCTTTTTGCTTAAGATCTACTAAGTCCAATACTTTCATTACTTTCTCAGAGATAGTGGCCTTTTTTTCTCCAGCAATCATTAGTCCGTAACCAATATTTTTTTCAACAGACATATGTGGCCATAGGGCGAAATCTTGGAACATCATATTGACAGGTCTTTTGTATGGGGGCTGATCACTCACTTCTTGTTTATCCAGCACAACCTGTCCCGAATCTGGGAATTCAAAGCCAGCTATCATCCGTAGAGTAGTTGTTTTTCCGCAACCCGAAGGTCCCAGCAATGTTACAAATTCACCCTCTCTGATAGAGAAGGATACATTGTGGGCAGCCACGATATTTTTTTGATATGATTTACAAAGCTGTTTAACTTCAAGTACAGTTTTCATTATTGTTTCCGATCCAGCCGATGGTAATTTTTTATTTTACTTTGTTATATGGTCTTTTGGGTACGATGTTTATATTGCTGCGACCCTAAAACGAGGAGCCTAGCAGGCTTACACTGATTTTCCTTAGTAATGTTTAACTGGTAATGTTTCATCATAGGTGTATTTAGGTAATATTTCTGGCGTTTTTTCAGTTATAAGTATGTGTTCTTCCAATGTGAGAATGCTACCGAACATTTCTGTGCCTATGCAGTATTTGTCTAGAATGAAGCAAAAATTAGGAGTTTTAATAGATGAGGTTTAAGATAACAAAACAATTAGGGTAAGCCAAGCACAACACTTTGACTTAAGGAGTAGGCCAATTTTTACGTTGCAGAGTTTTCGTTTTTTGCCACTTACGTCATATATCTCGCTTGTATCTAATCATTCTAGATTGATAGGTTTTGGTTTTATTATGACGTTGTCCTCGAGTTTCGGACAGACCTATTTCATTGGCGTATTTGGGCCAGAAATACAAACTGAATTTAATTTGAGTCACACAGAATGGGGAACTATCTATATGATCGGGACCGTGTTGAGTGCGGTTCTCCTAACTTGGTCTGGAGCTTTGATAGATCAGTTTTCTCTACAGCGTTATACGCTTTTCGTGTTGATACTTTTAACTGTTTCATGTGTTTTTATGTCGACCACAGTAAGTATGTTAATGCTTATTGGTGCAATCTTCCTCTTGCGTCAATCAGGTCAAAGTCTGGCCATGCATATAGCTACCACTACTATGTCACGATATTTTGAAAGCGATCGAGGACGCGCAATATCATTGTCAATGATGGGCGCAACAGTTGGTGGCTCACTGTTGCCGTTGATTGCTGTTCTAGGAATTTCTATGGTGGGTTGGCGATGGACTTACGTGGGAGCTGCTATTATTTGTAGTTGTTTTTTTATCCCACTGGCTTTGTGGTTATTAAGAGGGCATTCGAATCGACATCAGATGCATATAGAGAAGATCAAAAGTGAGAATAATCATTCCATGAATAAAAAAAAGTCATGGAATCGAAGACAAGTTTTGAGGGATCGACGGTTTTATCTCCTGCTTCCTGGATTTATTGCTACAGATATTGTTGTAACAGCTATGTTTTTTCATCATATAAATCTTGCTAATGAAAAAGGTTGGTCGCATACATGGATTACTGGAAATTATGTTATCTATTCGATCGTCACTCTATTTGTAACATTACTAACTGGACCGCTTATTGATAGGTATCGTGCGATTAGAATTGCCCCTTTTGTTTTGCTTCCAATTGTTGCTGCGCTTTTGGTAATTAGTTTATCTGATTCGACGTGGGTAGTGGTTCTCTATATGTTTCTACTTGGTATAAACAGCGGCCTTTGCTACCCAACAATGTCCGCACTCTGGCCCGAGTTGTACGGTGTCGAATTCATTGGAGCTATAAGAAGCTTAGCGACGCCAGTCGCTCTGTTTGGATCTGCATTGGGACCAATTATAATGGGTGGCTTGATGGATTTAGATGTTAATGTAGATGCTATCTGTATGGTTTTTTCTGGATACTGTTTGTTAGCAACTGTTTTTATTTTTTTCGCGGTTAGGAAAAAGCATTTAATTAATTTAGACTAAAAATTGAATGTGAGATGACGGTAGGGTCAAATAATGATTGATGATAGAAATATGTATCTGAAAGGAGTATTAATGCTAGCCTTATCAGGCTTATGTCTTAGTATCTCTGGTTTAGGGTTACGGTATATTGCTGAGGCTGATGGATGGCAAATACTTTTTTACCGGGCTATAGCTTTCACAGTAACAGTTTTTATTTATATGGCAGTAAGAAAAGATTTTAGTGCCAGAGAGACTTTTTCAAGAATAGGTATTAATGATGTACTCCTTGGACTCTTTCAAGGAACTGGATTTGTTGCTTTTGTATTCGCAATTTTGAACACAACTGTCGCTAATGCGTTATTTGTTTTTAGTGCGGCGCCTCTTTTTGCTGCTGTACTAGGTTGGTGGATTCTAAAAGAATTTGTTAATAAGAGCACATGGATTGCAATAGGGATTGCCACTATTGGTTTAATGCTGATGGTAGTTAATGGGATAGCAGGTGGTCGTGCTCTTGGGAATTTAATTGCACTTTGGGTTCCAGTTTCCTATGCGGTAAGCGTCATTTTAATAAGACGATCCCAGAAAGTTCATATGTTGCCCGCTCTTTGTATTGCTGGATTAGTGACCGCACTAATTTCAATATTTTTTATTTCGGATTTCCATATTTCAGTTAACGATTTGTCAATTTCACTTTTTCTAGGGGTTTTTGAAATAGGTTTTGGATTTATTTTGATGGTGCTTGGCGCGCGTTTTGTACCAGCGGCACAAGTTGGTTTACTGGCTTTAGTGGAGCCGTTGCTTGCCCCGATATGGGTGTGGTGGGGTATTGGAGAAATTCCAACAACCTTAACAATTTTTGGCGGATTGCTGATTTTTACGGCTATAGTGTCTGATTATTTAGTCAGGCAATAAACAAATGCTTTGGCGAATCTGTTTTGTTTCTTTTTTAATAGCTTTTTCAAACTCTATCTACCCAGATGTCTCTGGATATGCCCAAGTTATTGATGGTGATACAATCCAAATTGGAGCGTTGCGTATTCGTCTGAGTGGTATCGATACTCCGGAATTACATCAAACATGCACTCGAAATGACTCAATTTGGAAGTGCGGCAGAGAATCCGCAGAGATGACCGCACATCTGATAGACGAGAAGTCTGTGAGATGTATAGGTAACGTTTACGACAGGTATGATCGGTTGTTGGCAGTTTGTTTCTCACATCATGGCAATATAAATAGTATCTTGGTAAGAAAGGGAATGGCTCTTGCATACCGTTATTATTCGTCGGATTACATCACAGAAGAGGAAGAGGCAAGGCAAAATAAGATTGGCTTGTGGTCCGGAGAGTTTGTTATGCCTTGGGAATGGCGCCAAGGCGTGCGTTTACCATGATCCTTGATTTCTTGATATAAAAATTAGGGATATGCGGGGTTACAACGATGTATGGTGCTTTTCGCCACCATTCCCTTTGTGAGTTTTCGGTACTTCGCCATATGTTCAGAATCAGCGTGCGTTTTCAATGCTTCATCATCAGTATAGACTTCAACGAGAATGATATTATTTATCGACTCGTCGGGAATTAGAACCTCAAACCGCAGGCAATTTTGTTCCAATTGAACACTATTATGTGCATGTAGTTTAATTTGCTCTAAATAGGCATCGAAATGAGTCTCGTGAACTTCAAGATTAACGACGAGAACTATTCGTTTAGAGTTAGACATGATTATCCTCCTTTAATAATTTAATGAACGTCTTTAGGTTTGTTACCTGTTATTTGAGCTTCCGCTTTTCCCATTCATCCAAGTTCCATCCCATAGATACCAGCGAATTGTACAAACCGAATGAATCAATTAGCTCAATGACATACTCACGAAGCAAGTTTTTATTTGTTTTATCATACATCTTAGGATATGGAAAATAGTTACTTTTTAGATCAAATTCAGCAATTTCCGCAATATCGTCCGATAAACATTTGTTTCTAAATGGTGGGCCCTTGAAATCAAGTTTTGTTCTAATTTGTTTCTCAAAAATAATGCCAGTCAAAATAAGATTTACGCGTACTAGACGATAGTCATCTTCTGCTACAAGGCAATTAGAAAATAACATCGGAAGTACATTAAGACTGGTGCCTGAAGATGTTGCTTCAAAGATGACTTCATTATCTATATAGTCGATTTCCCCGTAGTGTGAGGGCACCAGCTCGTATTTAGACAGAAAATTTTTGGTATTCTCATGAACAAGTACAAGTTTGGATGCATCGAAATTATTCTCCTCCATAATTTTTATAGCTGTCTTCGCATCACTCACATAATGAAATTTGGTTGGGGAATATTGGCCGAAATTAAACCCGTCAATCGTATGCAAAAAGAATTGTTCATCATCTAACAGCATCTGATCTGCGAACCCGTAATCCGATACGTGATCAGTAAACAAGTATTGAACGCCTAGCATAGCGTAGAGATGTGCTTGTGGACGAGTAAAATAGTTGCCGTTCGTGCCATAGTAATCCTTGTTTCGCATGAACAAACTCCGAAAAAAATAAACATAAAAAGGGTTCGTTAAGTGGTTATTTTCTTCCAATGTACGGTAGCCGTTTATCCAGTAACTGATTAACGAAGTTGTTCGACCATATCGTTGAAAGAAGTAATTTCCTTCATTGTTTTGAACGAAGAGGCGATTCTCAATGCCAAAGCGTAATGGTAGGCCATTGTTTTCGTTAAATTGTGAACCATCGGTTCCAATCGCAAAACTAATGGAGCCGCGCATCATTTTTTGGAGCTTTTCATCTATGACAAGTTGAGTTGATGCTGGGTAAGGATTGATGACATCGCGCTGTCTGCTTTCAGCTGTAAAAGCATGCGCGACTTTTAAAACGCTAAAACCAAGCGCCAGCGTTAAAATCAGAAATCCGAAAAAATTCCTAACAGCGCGTGAGAAATTAATATCATTTAGCATTGCCTCAATACCTTTTGCTCCAAAAATAAAATAGAGAGGTATTAGTGAGACTTCAAATGTATGCAGTGGCGGCATGAAATTGAAATTAATAGAGGTGGCAAGATAGATGATTCCCAGTACGATAAATATAATTTTTATCCCCAGGATTGATATCGCCAGGGTATCTTTTTTCTTGGCAGCCAAATAACCAAGTCCGATTAGAATAACGAAGCTGTATAGGATATTTTGAGGAGATTGAAAAACGAAGGATGAGGTATTGACAACTTTGATGGAGTGGAACAGGCTATCGTTAAATACAGTTCTTGCGATATTTTGTTGTAAAAGTAGAGGGTATTCAATAGTCCCCATGATGAACAAGGCAAATATGATTATCAGATATTGTAAAGTTTCTTTCCAACGATTTCTTATATTCAGTAAATAATAGAACCCTAATACCAGCGCTATCGGTGTGAAATATAAGAAAAAGTAGAACGGATCACTAATGATGCCAATTACAGAAATGACCACCACAATAAAGATATTTGATTTGTTGGAGCCTGGTTTTGTTGCAAAGTAGAATAGGATTAATGCTTCTACCAAAAGCAAGTTTTGTGGGGGCATCAGACGAAAGTATGAGAAGGTAGTTTTTGGATATAAAAAGAGTTGTGCAAAAGGCAGGAAATCTTGAAAAAAAATATTCAAAGTGAAGAAAAGTATCAATAATCGTGCCCACAGGTTTTGAAGCTTTGAAAAAAGTATTACGGTCATTATCGTAGCGAAAAGTACAAAAATAATGGCAGTGGTAAGTCTATGGGCTGTGGTTGTTTCGTCGATCAAAACAGCAATTAACCAAAGGGGATTGAAAAAAGGATTGAGTGGGTAGCTTAGCCCAAATAAACCTTGAACTGGACTAATGACCGGGGAAAATAGATTTCTACTTGAAATGATTTTTTCGTAGTTTTGCTTTGCCCAAAATAGCCAGTCATTCCAATCAAGAGTTCCAGCTCCGTTAGACTGGTAAAAAATTTCAAAGGATACTGCTAACGTTGTAATTGCTATGATAAAGATATTCCATCGGGCACTAGATCTGATGAAATCCATAAAAGTTTGGAGCCTTTCCATTCTGGATGATGACTTTATCGAAATTAGATCGTTATTTTTTACAAACAAAAAGTGAGTTCAGCTTTCGTCAGGAGCAGTCTCTATGGGTAGCTCTTTTTTACTCCTAACTCCCATTTGTTTTAGATCCTCTGCTCTTTTAATCAAATTACCTTTGCCAGTTAGTAATTGATTGTGTGCTTTTGACCATGCGTCGCTAGCTTGGTCTAGTCGGTTTCCGATCAATTCAATTGATTCAACAAATCCGACGAATTTGTCATACATTTGACCCGCTTTTTGAGCAATCTCAACAGCATTTTCATTTTGATATGCATATTGCCACATTGCATGTATTGTCTTCAGGGTTACCAACAAATTTGAAGGACTCACGATGAAAATATTTTTACTTGCAGCAAAATTAAATAATTCCGGGTCTTCGCTAACAGCTAAAAGAAATGCCGGTTCAACTGGAACAAACATCAAGACATAACCTAAAGTATTTAAACCTTTAAGTTCTTGATAATCTTTATTACTCAAATCCTTAATATGGTTGCGAATCGAGAGCAAATGCTGCTTAAGTGCGGTGGAGCGTTCATCTTCTTGGTCAGTGTTCGAATAATTGTCATAAGCAACAAGTGATACCTTCGAATCGACCACGATATCCTTTTCTTCTGGTAAATGAATGACAACATCGGGCTGTAATTTCGCCCCTTCTTCATTTTCAAGGTTAAGTTGTGTCTCATATTCTCGGCCTTCTCGCAGACCTGAGCGTTCGAGTACTGTAGCAAGGATGACCTCTCCCCAGTTACCACGTGTTTTCGATTCCCCTCGGAGTGCCCGAGTGAGGTTAATAGCATCTTGAGACATCTGCTGGTTAAGTTCTTTTAATTGGTATACTTGCTGGCTTAAAGCAACTCGGTCTTTAGTTTCCTTATCGTAAACATCGTCGACCTTTTTTTTAAACGTGCTAATTTGGTCCCGAAATGGATTAAGCAATGCTTCCAGAGAATTTTTATTTTGTTGAGTGAATTTTTCACTTTTTTCTTCAAATATTTTTTGACTAACAATTTGAAATTCAGCAGCTAGGGCAGCTTTGGCGTCATGGATGAAGACTGCTTGTTCGGCTAGAGATTTAGTCTTTTCTTCTAGGCGAGTTTGAAGTTCTGTGCTTCTTTTTTCTTCCACTGATAAGAGTTGTTTTGTGTTTTCCAGATCTTCTTGAAAAGTTGGAAGTCGCTTCGAATATTCTTCTAAAACAGCATATTCCGTTTTCAACTTGCTTAGAGAAATTTGGAGACTATCAGAATTAATTTGTAATTGGTTGTTTTCTGAAGTAAGTGCATCTACTTTAGATTTAGCGGTCTCAAGTTCAGTTAGAAGTTTTGTTGTCTCAGAATCAGACTTGTTTTTATTAAGAAGTGCGTCTTTCTTTTTTAAATTAAAAGAGAGATACCAGCTGATCAAGCCCCCTATTAGTCCGCCAAAAATAAAGAGTAGGAAGGGGTACGCTGGTGCTAACATGGTATTATCAAAACCGAAGATCCGTAGTGTTTTGGGGTATTTTGTTTTTGTATCTGTGGATATTGGAATTGAATCATAATGACGCTCGTTTGCCTAGTTTCACATTTATTTCTTTCGCGATATTCTCTCTTTTCAATTAATCCTTATTGAAAAAATAAAAAAACCCCGTTGAATCGGGGTTTTTTTATCAATATCATATTTAAGTGTTATTTAATTTGTTTTAAATATATATCCATTCGATCTTGATTCATGACTAAAGCCTCCTTCCTTTCATCCCAGGCTGCTAAAGCCTCAACCTTATTTAAAGCTTCGCCTACTTGGATTACGCCAATCATTCCGAGCATAAAATGAGGAGTACATTTATAAAGATAGATTCCTTCTTGAGTCATTACAATGGATTCTGTTACTCCCAATTCTGTGTAAAAATTTGCATCGGATGTAGGAGCAAAAAAGGATTCAGCATTATGAGACGCGTCAGCCGGCTCGAATACGATAGTGTCGCCGACTGATACTTGTAGGAAGCCTGGCTCGAATACCATGGTTTCACCATTGGATGCTGTGGTTAATAATTTGACCAGATGTTCTTCCGCACGGATTGATGTTGAGACAAAAAGAAAGAGTAAAATTGAAACTGAAACTATTTTTTGTATCCGCATTTTTTATTCCAAATTAAGAGTGTTTAAAGGTTTGTGTCAATTTACAATGATACTAAAATTTTTTCAAAGATGTGAAGGTATTTAGTTCATTTATTTAAGTTTAAAGATTACGTTAAATCGATTGTTTCTCATGGATAAGATTTGCGAGTTTACGATTTAATGGAAACAGCATAAATGCTAAATCGAAGATAGATTGAGGCAGTCACAAAATATTGGGTGTTGAAAAAAAGCAGGGGCTTCGTATTTGGCAAAGCCCCCCCAATCCCGTCTCCTGGCATGTGTTTAGTCCGCGTAATTATGATGGCTCTACTAGTCAGGTTTCCGACTGCCTGTAACGTAGAGGATGCCAATAATTGCCGTGACGATGATATTTATCCAAGC
Organism: uncultured Acidiferrobacteraceae bacterium; assembly: GCA_964343365.1. Classification (GTDB taxonomy): domain Bacteria; phylum Pseudomonadota; class Gammaproteobacteria; order Arenicellales; family UBA868; genus CAJXWH01. Next base: position 7,728 of record CAYFJI010000020.1, on the reverse strand, counting down.
TGTTGGGCCTGATGCTGCACCGATCAGTACGTGATATCCAATTATTAAGAACCAGAGGCCATGACCAATGGCATATAATCGGCCCAGCGAGTTCACACCATCTTTAACAATATCAGGTATCCTCCATGTGAGAAGAGCCAAGAATAAAAAGGTTACACCAGTGAATTGACCAACGGTATTCAAATCTTTTGTAGCTTCAAAATTAGCCGCTTCAAGAAAAGTTGCTGTCATAAAAAGCAGACCTAAGCCATTAATCAGTGCAACTATTGCATCAATCTTAAAAATTACCTTTAAGTTCATACGGGGTCCCCGTTCAATTTTATAGATAGACAATTCTACCATTAGATAGAATTTTTTTGTTACTCATAATTGACAACTAAACAAACATTCGATTCTCTGATATTTTTTATTCCCCTGCCTAAATTTCATTTTCCGGTTTATCGATTAATTGGGTTTTCATTCAGGATTTAATTCATAGTGCAGATAAGCTTCACCAATGTAACTTTTTGTGCAGTGGATTCGGCCACCAACTCAAGTGACGAATCGTTGCGACCATACTGGGGACTAAGAAGCCTCGGACAACAAACGTGTCAATCAGGACACCGATTGCGACACCAAACCCCAGCTGTGATATAGGTTGCAGTGGCAGTGTGAAAAGCACCATAAATGTCCCTGCCAGTATGAGACCAGCTGATGTTATGACTCCGCCGGTTCGGGACACAGCTTCCTGTATGCCATTCTTTATTCCGCGTAATGTTACTTCCTCCTGTATGCGTGACATCATATAGATGTTGTAGTCAGCCCCTAATGCAATTAGGAAAACAAACATCCACATAAGATTCTCAAAAGCGACACCGGCCTGGCCCAATACAAATTGAAAAAAGAGGACCGTAATCCCAAAGGCAGAGCCAAAGCTTAATAGAATTGACAATATTAAATATGTCGGAGCTACTAGGCTTCTGAGTAAGGCAACTAAAATTAACCAGACTACCAGGAGGATCAGCGGTCCGACTAGAAGTAGATCTCGTATCGTTGATTTTTTGATATCATAGTAAGTGGCAGTTTCACCTCCGACTATTACCTCGTTGCTTTCCAAACCCGATTTTTTGGAAAAACCTTTAATATTATCTTTGAAGATACCAATGTTCGATATAGTTTCATTGTCATATGGATCTTCATCCCAAGTGATTTCGAAACGGGCGATTGAATTATCTCTCGAGAGAAAACGTGGCAATTGAAAAAGAATGGGCGAAAGACTAGGCCATTGGGACGAGCTATTTTGTAGAGCACTTACCCAATCTATTATTTCAGGGTTTGATTTTTGCATAGATATAAGCGAAGCCTGGATTTCATCGCTTATGAAAAACTCTGCTTTACCATTTGGTCGGGTCGGGCCAGCAACTCTAATTACACCAGGATGATCTAAAAGTCTTTTAGAAAATTCTTCAAATTTAATTAAATGAGATGGCAATTCTTCACCATCAAATTCTATTAAAATTATAGTTGGGGCCAGATCGCCAGCAGGAAATTTAGTCTTCAAGATGTTATAGCCAATTTTCGAATCTGCTGTGTCCGGAAAGCCATTGATAAAACCAAAACTTGGTTTTAAAAAGATGCTACCTAGGGCAACCACCGTAAGTAGAAAAAAAGAAATCAGAAAAATCCGATTTGGAACATGTGAAATTAACAATGATGCACGATTCCAAAAGCGAGAGGAGCTCGCTTTGTATTTAAACGGATCCATGGGCCAGAAAGCAGTCTTGCCTAAAGAAACTACAACTGCTGGAACAACCGTAAGGGCTGTAATTAGCATCACTAATACAGCGATTGCCAGCATTGGGCCTAGTGAAATAAAACTTCCATTGGATGCCCATAGTAATACCAGCATTGCGACTATGGTCGTGCCACCGCTCGTTGCGATGGCGGGCCCGACTTTTCTCATAGCATAGTTCATTGCCTTCCATTTATGTGTTGGGCCTAGTTTTTGCCACTCTTCGCGATAACGAGATACAATGAAAAGTGTAAAATCGGTTCCGGCACCGAACAAAAGCACTGACATGATGGATGCTATTTGATCGTTAAGTGCAAGACCGAAATTTTGGGTCAAAAGAGACGCGATAGCTCGTGCGCAAACCAGTGCGCCACCGATAATTAATAACGGAATGACTGCAAGAAGTAATGATCGGTAGACTATTAAAAGAAGGACAAATACTAAAATAACGGTTGTTATGGTTACTCTAAGATCAATACTCCTAAATACTTTTACAGCGTCAGTGACAATCCCAGCGGGGCCGGTTACTGAAACTTGAAGTTGTTCAGTCTCGAGAATTTTCTTGGATTCACTTCTCAACCAATCCACGGATTCGCTAAATTCTGGATCTGCTGGCACGCCTTTTATGGTTGCCAAAATTTGCATGGCGGTGCCATCTTTAGACATCATTGATGTCATCACTGAAGGATTGTCAGTTGGGGATAAAATTTGCTCTAATGCAGATGGCCGATCGTTCTTACGAAGACGTTCGGTATAGTTAGCAATAATATCGACATCTTCAGTAGTTAGCTCATGGCGGGAGTCCAAAACAATAATTGCCGGAATGCCGGAAGCAGAGTCAAACTCTGCTTGAATGATTTCCAACACCTGAAGGCTTTCTGAATTTCTCGGTAGAAACTCAGATTGTTCATTTGTAGTGACTGAATTGAGGTTAGGTGCTGTTACGGAAAAAAGTACAGAAACAATCAGAAAGGTGACTATTGTGCATGCCGCTGATTTTTTACTGCTAGAGGACTTCGCTATGTAATCAAACATATTGGATAGGTGATCTGGATCTGGGCCTTAAGGTTAGGTATTAAAGAATGCCTGCAACCTCGTTAATAAGAACAATCTTGGTATTTTAATATGTTCCTGATCATTTGGTTAATTGCGCTAATTTGAGCGGTTAATTTTTTAAAATTATATTAGTTATGATGTCAGAATTTATTTAAGTTAACATATAACACATTGCCAATATAGCGCTAGTTCGCCCTATGCAAAAAATTACTATTTTTTCTTATTTTCTGTTGGTATCTTTTATTTCAGCACTATTTTCTGCAAAAGCAATTGCAGAAATTAACCATGTTATGGATCGCGCGTATTTAACTGGAGTTTATACTGGCCAAGTAGCTTATGGATTTCCTCATGGAATCGGAGTTTATACCTATTATGGTGGGGATGAATACAGCGGAGCGTTTAGATACAACAGATTGCATGGAGAAGGTACCTTAAATTTCCTTAATGGAGATCGGTACATCGGCGAATTTAGTAATGATAAGCGCCAGGGAAAGGGTATTTATTCTTTCGCATCTGGAGATATTTATTCAGGAGGATTTAGAGACAATAAATTTAATGGGCAGGGAGTCTATACATTTTCGACAGGGGAAAAATATGTTGGCCAATGGAAGAATAATAAAAAGCATGGAAAAGGCAAACTTACCTTTGCAAATGGAGATTATTACGAAGGTGAATGGAAGAATGACCAGAGGCATGGGAAGGGCTTCTATACGTTTGCAAATGGCGATTTTTATTCCGGTGAATTCAGACACAATAAAAGACATGGATTAGGAGTCTATACTTTCTCCAATGGTAGAAAAATTGATGGTATTTGGGAAGCAGATAAACGATTGTAGTGTTTTTTTATTCATGATTCTAAGGCAGTTGATGCAATAGAAGATACAATGTTATAGGTAAGGCTATTTTTTACAGCGATCTTTAATGGAAAACTAAAAAACAGATTTAACGAGGGAGTAAAATATGGATTTTGAAAACGAAGCTGGAGAGCTTCAACGTAAAATTTCGCAGTGTCTAGAAGGTATAGCGCGACGGAAATCTATGTTTGAATCTCTAGCCGTGGAATCCGGTCATGATATTCTGGATCTTGGTTGTGGTGGAGGACAACTAACACGAGAGTTAGCACTTGCGGTCGGCTCTAATGGTCGAGTGGTAGGTGTTGACCCAAGTGTTAATCAGATCTCTGCTGCTCGAGAGTTATGTAAAAATTTGGATAATGTGGAATTTGCTCAGGATTCTGCAACGGAACTTTCTTTTGAAAATGAAACTTTTGATACTGTTACATCAACCCAAGTTTTAGAATACGTGAGTGACGTTGACAAAGCGATTGGTGAGATTAGGAGGGTTTTAAAGAAAAGCGGTCGTTTTAGCTCAATATCGGTACTTTGGGATCATTGGCGCTTTTATGGTCCGGATCCTGCTCTTAATGACAAAATTCATGAAGTATTTCGGGCTCATTGTTTTCACCAGATGTTACCTATGGAATTACCACAAAAGCTTAAAAATAGCGGTTTTACTGTTATCAATTCTACACCGATCGGGTTTATTAACCAGACATTGCATAAGAACTCGTTTGCGCTATGGGCGTCAAAATTAATTTCTATTTTTGCGGTTAATAATGGTATGGATATCTCCGATGTAAAGCAATGGCAAGAGCAGCTGGAAGCTGCCAATCACGAAGGACGATTTGGTTTTGTCAGTATGCCTGTCTTGATAACGTCAATTGCAGTCTAAAATAGATTGTTTGCCAGTTAGTTTAATTTCATATTTAGACTAATTTATTTAATTGCTGGTCGCTGGTAGGTTAGCCAGGCCAAAGTTGCGCTGCGCCACGGACACCGGCGCTGTCACCATTCTTATGTTTTAGAATAGGTGTGTCAAATCGATGCCAGAAAACATGTTTTTGGACTTCCTTATAGCCGTCTGTGTAGAGTCGATGAAAGTTTGATAATCCACCGCCTAACACTATCGCATGGGGATCAAGGATGTTTATCACCATAGCGAGAGCTTTGCCGAAGTGCTTCAGATAATTCTCTACACATTTTTTCGCAAGGTGATTATCCTGTTCAGATTCATTGATAATTGTTTCAGCAGTTACTCCTGGTGAACCTCCCAGTCTCTCAAATTCCGCAACTAATCCAGGACCCGATAAAAAAGTCTCTACGCATCCTTTTTGACCACAATAACACAGCGGACCTTCTTTTTCTAAAACGTTGTGCCCCCATTCTCCAGCTATATGCAGCCGTCCTTGCAATAGTTTTTCCCGCACGACAATACCACCACCGACACCCGTACCCAATATAACGCCGAAGATAGTTTCGAAAGACTGCCCAGCCCCATCTATGGCTTCCGATTGAGCAAAACAGTTGGCGTCATTTTCAATTCGGATCAAGCGTTTTAGTCGGTCTTCGATATCAGTTTGAAATGGTTGATCAGTAAGGCATGGAGTGTTGGAGTTTTTCAGCAAATTATCACTACGTGATATTGCGCCAGGCGTACCGATGCCCACCGTACATGGTTCTTTTGCTACAGTCTCGAGCTCGATTACCAGATTAGTTACAGTGGTAAGTATCGCTTCATAACCCGAGGATTGTGGCGTGGGGTATCTAATTCGCATCATCTCACTTCCGTCATCCGCCAGAAGAACACCCTCAGTTTTGGTTCCGCCTAAGTCTATACCTATACGCATCCCATGATCTCGGATACTCTAAATTGAATTATCTAATTTTATTTTTGAACATTGAGGAAGCCCATTAATTTGCGAACTTCCTCTAGCACTGGTGCTGTAATCGAAGAGGCTCTTACAGCTCCCTCACCAAGCACACGGTCTATTTCCCCTGCTTCCTTGGTTAAACGATTCATTTCATCTCTTATAGGCGTTAGTTGGTCAATTGTAAGATCGATCAACGCTTGTTTGAATGTACTGAAACCATGCCCCTGAAATTCGTTTAGAACCTTCGGAATCTCGATATCTCGAAGTGCGGCATAAATTGTGACAAGATTTAATGCTTCAGCGCGTTCTTTTAGATCAATCATATTATCTGGTAATGGATTGGGGTCCGTTTTAGCCTTACGAATTTTCTGAACTATTTGGTCGTTTGTATCCGTAAGATTTATTCTTGATAAATCGGAGTCTTCTGACTTACTCATTTTTTTGGTCCCATCTCTCAGGCTCATAACACGTGTTGCAGAACCAAGGATTTGTGGTTCAGGTATGGGAAAAAAATTGACACCGTAGTTAGAGTTAAAGGTTTGTGCAATATCACGAGTGAGCTCCAGATGTTGTTTTTGGTCCTCGCCAACTGGAACATGGGTTGCCTTATAGGCAAGAATATCAGCTGCCATTAATACTGGATAAGCGTATAGACCAACAGTTGCTTGCTCTCTATTTTTACCTGCTTTATCTTTAAATTGTGTCATCCGGTTTAACCATCCAATTCTTGCTACACAACTGAATAGCCATGCTAATTCGGCATGTTCTTTTACCATCGATTGGTTAAATATAATTGATTTTTTTGGATCGATGCCTGTTGCTATAAGGCTAGCGGTGACTTCTCGTGTTGCATGAGCAAGTTCCTTATAGTCATAAGTAGCCGTTATTGCGTGAAGATCAACGACGCAGTAGATTGCTTCGAAGGTGTCTTGCAGCCGTACCCAGTTTCGTATTGCACCAAGATAGTTGCCTAGATGAAGGCTACCAGTTGGCTGGACACCAGAAAAGATTCTATTTTTGCTCATCGCTAAAAACCTAACAGAAGAATGCTAGGATTATAAGAGGTTCGTCCATTAATAGCCAAAAGTATCCGAATTTGAATTTTCTGTCATAGGGAGGTACTGCTTATACTGGGTCTAGTATAAACTCTAGGTGTAATTTTTTTCCGAAGGAAATAGAGATATGACTAATTTAACAAAGACCCAGGTGAATAACCTGCTTACTAAGTTGCCATTGCGTAACCAAGCGTTCATTAACGGTGAATTCGTAGCGGCAAAATCTGGTGACATACTTGAAAGTATTAATCCCGCAACAGGTGAGTTAGTTGCGGAAATTACACACTGTACGCATGAAGATGTGGACAAGGCTGTGAAAGCAGCGCGTATGTCATTCGAAAGTGGTGTTTGGTCACGATCTGCTCCTGAGAATAGAAAAGAGATTCTCTTGAAGTTAGCTGATTTAATCCGATCCAATAGTGATGTTCTTGCCGTTATGGAAAGTGTCGATAGTGGAAAAACCATTACGGATTGTCATCATGAGATAACGAATGAAGTTGTTTCATTTTTTGAATGGTATGCTGAGTTAGTCGATAAAGTGTTCGGAAAAGTGGCTCCTACGGGAGAGGATGCCCTAGCACTAATTTTGAAAGAGGCGGCTGGTGTTGTGGGGCTTGTCCTTCCATGGAACTTTCCTCTCTTAATGGTAGCTTTGAAAATGGCTCCCGCACTGGCTTCAGGATGTTCAGTGATTGTTAAGCCCGCGGAGCAAACTTCGTTGACCGCACTTTATCTGGCAGAGCTTGCCAGTGAGGCTGGCGTGCCGCCAGGAGTAATCAATGTTACACCTGGCTTGGGAGAGACCGCTGGACAGGCAATAGGTCGACATCCCGATATTGATATAGTGTCGTTTACGGGATCTACTGAAGTAGGAGGACGTTTCTTACGTTATTCAGGTGAAAGTAACTTAAAAATTATCGGTCTTGAAATGGGTGGTAAGAGCCCATTTATTGTACTGGATGATGCTGATATAAATGATGATCTAGTTGAACATGCAGCCATGTCTGCATTCTGGAATGGTGGACAGAATTGCTCCGCCAATATGCGCCAATTGGTAGATATTTCTCTAATTGACGAATATCTTGATCGAATAGTAAAGCGGACGCAGGAGTTTCGTGTGGGAGATCCCCTTGATC
>CAYFJI010000019.1:16270-25515 GCA_964343365.1 uncultured Acidiferrobacteraceae bacterium | reverse complement strand
GCATTTAAAAGAACATCAATTGCATATAAACTTGAATCGCGACGATCGGTTTTTTTATTTCACGACTTCAGGATGGATGATGTGGAACTGGTTGGTGTCTGGGCTCGCCACTGGTGCAACCTTGATTTTATATGATGGATCGCCGTTTTCTCCGTCTGGGAATATCTTATTCGATCTCGCTGAACAGGAAAAAGTGCAGATTTTCGGTACATCTGCGAAGTTTTTAGATGCTGCAGCAAAAGAAGGTATGTCGCCAATTAAGAGCCATGATTTAGGAGCTATGCGAACATTGTTGTCCACAGGTTCCCCCTTAATGCCAGAAGGTTTTGATTTTGTTTATCAATCGATAAAGCAAGATATTTGCTTGTCCTCGATTTCAGGCGGCACTGATCTTGTTGGATGTTTTGTTGGAGGCAACCCTACTTTGCCAGTATGGAGGGGTGAGATCCAGTGCCCGATACTTGGAATGAAAGTGGAAGTGCGTAATGATCTAGGAAAAATATTAGACATAGGACAAAAAGGTGAGCTTACATGCAGTAACCTATTTCCCTCTATGCCAATCAGCTTTTGGAATGATCCTGATTATAGGCTTTATCAAGCAGCTTATTTCAATAGGTTCCCGGGTGTTTGGTGCCATGGAGATTACGTTGCAGAAACGATTCATGGGGGAATGATTGTTTACGGTCGGTCTGATGCGACTTTAAATCCAGGGGGAGTTCGTATTGGCACGGCCGAGATCTATCGCCAAGCCGAGCAGATACCGGAAGTAATGGAAAGCTTGGTCATTGGGCAAACTTGGGAGGGCGATGTTCGGATTATTCTTTTTGTTCGCCTAAGGGATAAATTAAAGTTGACGATTAGTCTTGTGGAGGAAATTCGTGCCTTTATTAGGAAAAATACTACACCGCGGCATGTGCCACATAAAGTTATACAGGTAAATGATATCCCACGCACTAAAAGTGGCAAAATCGTGGAGTTAGCTGTTAAGCAAGTCATAGAAGGGCTCGAGGTCGTAAATCGAGAAGCGTTGGCTAATCCCACAGCCTTAGATCAATTTCTAGATTTACCTGAGTTAGAAGATTGATAAAAGTAGAAAAATATTTATAAACATCAAGAGTAGATAGATTATTAAAATTTTTTCCAACGAAATCAAACTAAAATTAAATCTAAGTATAAAAAGTACCGAATGAAGTATGTGGACTTATCCAACAATAGATCCTGTAGCATTTGCAATTGGCCCCGTAAATTTGCATTGGTATGGTGTTATGTATGTCATCGGCTTCTTGGCTGGGGGTATCCTCGGGCGGTGGCGACTCAAAAAAAGCTACGTAAATATCGAAAAAAACCAGATTTGGGATTTGGTTTTTTTTGTGGCTTTAGGGGTAGTTTTGGGTGGGAGATTAGGTTACGTATTATTTTATAATTTGAGTTACTACCTCGCAAATCCAATCGAATGGCTTTTCATTTGGTCGGGTGGAATGTCTTTCCATGGGGGTTTGTTGGGTGTATTAATTGCAATTTGGATTTTTGCGAGACGTAATGGAAAAAGATTTCTGGAAATTAGCGATTTCATAGCGCCTTTATGCCCGATCGGATTTGGAGCGGGTCGCATCGGTAATTTTGTTAATCAGGAGCTCTGGGGTAGGGTAAGTGATGCCCCATGGGCAATGATATTCCCGGAAGCTGGTGGGCTTGCCCGCCATCCTTCGCAATTGTATGAAGCTTTTTTAGAGGGTATTGTGTTATTTTTTATAATATGGGTTTATTCAATGCGCCCTCGAAAATCTGGTGCGATTTCTGGGTTATTTCTTTTGGCTTATGGAATAATCCGGTTTTTTGTGGAGTTTTATCGAGAACCCGATAGTCATTTAGGATTGATCGCTTTTGACTGGATGTCGATGGGTCAAGTTTTGTCTATACCTATGATTTTAGCAGGAACCACGTTATTGTGGTGGTCAGGGAAAAAGATTTAATGAAAATGATGCCTAATTTTAACCTACAGTTGCGTCTGTTTGTCGTTGGACTTACAGAAAGCTCCAAGATTGTTTATAGCAAGAGATTTGCAAGAACCACTGCAATTACTTGCACCAAAAAAAATTTTATTGTACACATATTAAGAGGTATAGAAGGTTACAACTGTCAGTTTAAATTTATCTTTCTTGGTAGTATTTAAGAATGTTTTCAATGAATCCCTTTATAGAATCATCGGCTTACATTTCTGTTTTCGTTATGAAAGTCTACATAATTTTGATGATTTTTTTGGTTTTTGCCGGAACCGTTTTTGATGTTATTCATAAAGGCAGTGCAAAATATTTTTTTCATGCGTGGAAAACGAATCGTGAATCGAAGGCTCTTGCTAAGGGAAATATTATATCCATACTTATGCATACAATTATCGAAGCATTGGTTTCTGGTGAATTTTGTAATTGGCGACGGAGAGCTTGCCATCTCTTAACGATGTATGGTTTTATAGCCTACACAATTTCAACTATTCTTATGATTTTCTTGTATTCCAATACCCCGCAGGGTGTACCAATTGTTGTACCGGTATTATGGTACGTTGGCGCATTTTCGGTCTGTATCGGGGGGTACTGGTTTTGGTTTTTTGTACGAGTTGACGTGGTAGCAGAAGGAAAATCTCGATTTCAATTTGTACAAGCCGACCTGTTTATTTTGTTAACAATTGTAAGCGTCACTCTAGGTTTAATCTGGGGTTCCACAGCCGAAATTAATGCCGTGTGGACACGCATATTGTTTACCTTATATTTGTTTTTTACTGCCCTATTATTTGGAACAGTACCATGGTCTAAGTTTTCGCACATGTTCTATAAACCAGTAGCATCCTTTCAGAAGCACATGTCCGAAGAAGATGACTCACGAGATAATTTACCTACGCCTAGCAACTATCCTGAATCATTAGGTAGCGTGCGTCGCATTCCACGAAATTATTAAACAATGAAACTTGTTGAAGAAAATAAAAAAAAATAAGAGGAACAAAATGCCAACATTTGTTTATATGACCAAATGTGACGGTTGCGGTTATTGTGTTGATATTTGTCCGTCAGACATCATGCATATCGATAAGAAGTACCGTCGTGCATACAATATCGAACCAAATATGTGTTGGGAATGTTACTCATGCGTAAAAGCATGCCCCCAGAATGCAATAGATGCTAGAGGTTATGCTGATTTTGCACCTCTTGGTCATAGCGTTCGTGCACTTAGAGAAGAAAAAAAGGGTACGATATCATGGAAGGTCAAGTTTCGTGATGGGCGCGAGAAAAACTTTGTGTCACCTATTCGTACCACAGAGTGGAATTCGATAAAATCACCAGTAGAGCTTGCTGTGCCAAACGAGGAATCTCGGCATTCTCAGGAGCTTTCTCATGAGCCTGAAGCACTAAAGATTTCGGGAGGATTACCTACGTTGCGCCCTGAACAACTTAAGATAGGAAAAAGGTGATGGGTTTGTTTGGAACCAGAAAAACAGTTTTTGTCGATTCAGACATACTTATAGTTGGTGGTGGTATGGCAGGATGTGGTGCTACTTACGAATCTCGATACTGGGGAAGAGACCTTAATATTGTTTGCGTAGAAAAAGCAAACATTGAACGAAGCGGCGCTGTTGCACAAGGTTTATATGCCATTAATTGTTATATGGGGATGCAATGGGATGAGAATCAGCCAGAAGATCATGTCCGATATGCTCGAAATGATCTGATGGGATTGGTGCGAGAAGATCTTGGATATGATATTGCCCGGCATGTTGACTCAACCGTTCATAAATTTGAAGAGTGGGGCCTACCTATGATGAAGGATCCTGAAACGGGACGATATCTGCGAGAAGGTAAATGGCAGATAATGATTCATGGAGAGAGCTATAAGCCTATCGTTGCAGAAGCGGCGAGAAAAGCAGCGAGTAAAATTTACAATAGGGTGATGGTTACACACTTGCTGATGGATGAAAAACAAGAAAATCGAGTTGCAGGAGCTGTTGGGTTCAACGTCAGGACCGGAGAGTTTTATGTTTTCCGCTCAAAAGCTGTAGTGGTAGCGGCGGGTGGCGCATCACATATTTTTAAGCCAAGGGCTGTGGGAGAGGGGATGGGACGTACATGGTATGCACCGTGGAGTAGCGCTTCAGCATATGCATTACCAATTCTTGCTGGAGCGAAGATGACGCAAATGGAAAATAGAATAGTGCTTACTCGCTTTAAGGATGGTTATGGCCCTGTAGGAGCATATTTTCTTCACCTTAAGACCTACACTGAAAATGCGTATGGTGATGAGTATGAGTCCAACTGGTATAAACAAACAAAAGAACTAGTCGGAGACTATATAGATCAACAGCCAGTTCCAACCTGCCTTAGGAATCATGCGTTTCTCGAAGAGGTAAAAGCTGGTCGCGGCCCTATCCGGATGGCAACAAAAGAGGCGTTTAGAGATCCTCACAAAGAAACTGTGGGTTGGGAAAATTTTCTAGGAATGACAATTGGTCAGGCAGTGGTTTGGGCATCCCAGAATATAGACCCAAAGGAGGTTAATCCAGAACTAACGACATCTGAACCTTATGTCATGGGCTCTCATGCAACCTGCTCAGGAGCCTGGGCGAGTGGTCCATCAGATTATGCGCCAGCTGATTATCAGTGGGGATACAACCGAATGATGACTGTTGAAGGTCTTTTTGGGGCAGGCGATACCATTGGTGGCACAGCACACAAGTTTTCATCTGGATCTTATACTGAAGGTAGAATAGCAGCTAAAGCGGCAGTCAATTATGTAAACGACAGAAAGAACGAAAGAATTGAAGTAAGTGATCAGCAGTATGAAAAACTTAAAAGATTGGTTTTTAAACCTTTAGAAAATTATAGATTAGGTCGCAACGAAATTGTTGCGGGAACAGTGTCCCCCAGTTATATTTTGCCGCTAAGTGGATTGCAGCGGCTTGAAAAAATAATGGACGAATATGTGGGAGGAATTGGTGCAAACTATTTGACCAACGAACCAATGTTGGCGCGAGGTATAGAACTTTTAAGCATGTTAAAGGAAGATTTAGCGTTCCTTGCAGCGGAAGATCTCCATCAGTTGCAGCGGGCTTGGGAACTTCATCACAGAGTTTTGGCTTCCGAATCAGTTACGCATCATACTAGGTTTCGAACGGAGACGAGATGGCCAGGCTATTATTATAGAGGAGATTACCCTAAGCTAGATGATAGTAATTGGCACTGTTTTACGCTTTCGCAATATGACAGTGAATCTAACAGTTGGAATATGGAAACAGCACCTGTTTATCATATAGTTGATTAAACCGGTTGTTCAGCTTTTAAAATACCAGTTTGATTAGTGAATTCTGGATGGTGTTTCATTGTTCAATCGTTGATTAACGTAAGAACACTATTGAGACATTATGTCGTTTACATATTTTAGGATACACAATCAATGAATAATGAGAGTCTATTGTCTGAAATTTCGCGAAGAAGAACTTTTGCGATAATTTCACACCCGGATGCTGGAAAGACAACATTAACTGAGCGTTTTTTGCATTATGGAGGCGCGATTCAACTCGCTGGCACAGTGCGTGCGAGAAAATCTGGTCGTTATGCGACTTCAGACTGGATGAAGTTAGAGAAAGAGCGGGGGATTTCGGTAACTTCCTCTGTTATGCAATTTTTATACAAAGGCCATGTAATAAATTTATTGGATACACCCGGCCATGAAGATTTCTCGGAGGACACATATCGCACACTCACTGCTGTAGATTCAGCGTTAATGGTTGTTGATATTGCGAAGGGCGTGGAAGCTAGGACCATTAAATTGATGGATGTATGTCGCTTACGTGATACCCCAATTATGACCTTTGTTAACAAGCTGGATCGGGACGGCAGGGATCCAATAGAAGTAGTTGACGAAATCGAATCTGTTCTAGGCATTGCATGCGCTCCTTTAACTTGGCCGATTGGAAGTGGTCGACATTTCCGTGGCCTTTATAGGATATTTGATGATTCAATTCATTTATATTCCAGAGTGCCCAACAGTACAGGAGAGCAGTTAGACGTCAAGGTAATTAAAGGATTGAAAAATCCAGAATTAGATGAAATTATTGGGGAAGATACTGTAGCCTTGCGAGAAGAAATAGAACTGATTCGAGAAGCTGGAAATGTTTTCAGTGTTGAAAAATATCGTTCGGGAGCTTTAACACCAGTTTATTTTGGTTCTGCATTGAGTGGCGAGGGCACCAAGGAATTAATTGATTCATTTGTTAAGTATGCTCCACAACCTGGAGCAAGAGCTAGCGAATCAAGAGTCGTTGAGAGTTCGGAGACTCCGTTCACGGGATTTGTTTTTAAGGTTCAGGCAAATATGGATCCTTCACATCACGATCGTGTGGCCTTCTTAAGGATAACGTCTGGAATGTATCAAAAGGGTATGCGACTTTTTCAAGTTAGAACAGAAAAATCTACCTTGGTTCATAATGCTATTACTTTCTTAGCGTCTCGTCGGGAGGCGGTCGATATAGCTTGTGCTGGGGATATAATTGGACTCCATAATCATGGAAAAATTAGAATTGGCGATACTTTTACAGAAGGCGAAAAAATTAAGTTTACTGGTATCCCAAATTTTTCTCCAGATCTTTTTCGAAGAGTTAGGTTGGTAGATCCTCTTCGAGGCAAAGCGTTGAATAAAGGATTAGATCAATTAAGTGAAGAGGGTGCGGCTCAAGTATTTCGTCCCTTATCTAATAATGAAATCATCCTTGGTGCCGTTGGTGTGCTTCAATTTGATGTCGTCGCCCATCGTTTACAGCATGAATATGGAGTGGATTGTCGATTTGAATTCATTCCAGTCGCCACGGCGCGGTGGGTAATAAGTGAAAATAACTCAGATCTTGAGGAGTTTACCAAGTTAGCAAAGAGCAATTTAGCATTAGATGCAAGTGGTGCATTAACGTATATTGCGCCAAATATTGCTAATTTATATCTTGTTGCAGAGCGATGGCCTAAAATTGAATTTAGTACGACGCGAGAGCTCTGAATGCCATTCGAACTTACCTTAGCGACGTTGCACAATAAATAAATTAACTATATAAAAGACGTGTTATCTGATCCTTCTGGTAACCAATTCTTTGCGCGCGAAACAGAGCTCTTGTTGCTAATACTGATGAAATCATAGAGACTAGAATCTGCCAATTGGCTTGGCGCAACATGGCTAATGCTACGAAATATTGAATTTGTTCGCCCAGGATATTTTTCATCCCATGCAATAAGCATTTTCTTTATTGCTTGCCGTTGTAGATTATCCTGCGATCCGCACAGATCGCATGGTATTAGTGGGAATTCTCGCATTCGAGCATATTGAGCAAGATCTTTTTCACGACAGTAAGAAAGAGGCCTAATAACAATGTGGGCGCCATCGTCACTGAGCAGTTTCGGGGGCATCGCTTTAAGGGTGCCTCCATGAAACATATTCAAAAATAGTGTTTCCACTATGTCATCTTTATGGTGGCCGAGTGCTATCTTGTTCATTCCTTCTTCTTTTGCATAACTATATAGTATGCCTCTCCTTAAGCGTGAGCATAGACCACACATTGTTTTGCCTTCAGGGATGACACGCTTGACCACTTTGTATGTATCACGCTTCACCATTCGATATGGTATCGCTAAGCTCTTAAGGTATTTTTCCAGCATATCAGAAGGAAAGCCAGGATGATTTTGATCCAAGTTCATGGCGGTTATTTGAAAGTTTACAGGCGCCTTTTTACGCAACTTTGTAAGAAGATCAAGCATGACAAAAGAGTCCTTTCCGCCTGATACACATACCATCAGATGATCGCCTTCTTCTATCATATTATAATCCTGAATCGCTTGTCCTACCTGGCGTCGCAATGATTTCTCAAGCTGTTTGCCTTTATTGCTGAGTTTTTGGTGAGGACTGTGGGGGTTAACGTAATTATTTTGCATTGCAGTTATCCGTTTCAACTTGTAGATTTCAGGTACGATTAGCCTTTTCCAAAGCTTTCATATAATAAGGATGATTTACAAACTTTGTCGAGATAAATCTTGTTAAAATTATTCAGAATATTCGCGGCGAGCATAATGGTCGTTCTTCTTTTGGGCGGCATATTAATATCGATTGTCCAGTTTTTGGACTGGGGAGATTACCGAGATAATATTGAAGAAGGAATTGGCGCATTTATTTCGCACACCATTTCAATTGATGGTGAAATTTCCTTAAAAATTTTTCCTAAACCTAACTTTAAGCTAACGGAAGTCACAATTTATTCTGGAGAGGGTTTTGACAAACCACTGCTGCATGTAGGGAGTATTACTGCAAATTTTGATCTGACTAATTTACTATCCCAAACATCCGTGTTAGACGAGTTGACATTAGATAAATTAAGGGTACGAAGTTTTCCTAAAGTTGGTTCTCCATTGAAAGAGCTTCTCAGAATTGATGGTAGTGAGCCGATTAACTCACTCTATCCCCTGTTTATACCTTCTCGTATAAATATCAGTAATGTACTATTTGAATTTATTAATGATGAATCTGATAGCCAAGAGATGATTCAAATACGGGATATAGCTGTTGAGATCGATCCTAATGACCGAACGGCTAAATTTTTGACAGAGATACCTTTAAAGCATGAGAATGTACAGATAGATGGATTGATAAATTATTTATCAGATACATTTGAGGAGTCGCTTTCTTTATCGCTTAGATACGTGATGGGATCAATTCAAGGAGAGGTGAAAGGAACCATCGCGGAGATTTTTGATGACGGAGAATTTAGTTTAAATTGCAGTGTAGTTGGAGAAAATATTTCTAATCTTATCCAACGTTTAGATCTCAATTCGGCTGTAGAGTTTGACTCACTTAACATGGATGGCATACTCGAAGGTAGTTGGGGTAATATCGCCTATAATGGGATCACAGGAAGTATAAGCGGAGCAGATCTTGCCATTGATTTTACAGGCGAGATGAGAGATGTTTTCAGACGCAACTTTGTTTCATTTGATTTTCAGACTTCTAGTGCGTCTCTCAATTTTTTTGGTTTCCTGCCCTATAATTTTGCAACCCAAGATATTGTAACTAATGTAAATGCGAAGCTGGATGGCAGATTGGGAAAAGATTTACAGCTTCACGATGTAAATATTATCTCAACATCACCGATTTTTTCAGCTATCGCAAAAGCTGATGTTAGTTCTTTGGGAGAAAGCCCTAAGTTCAAGCTTAAATTTGAAACACAA
>CAYFJI010000019.1:0-16170 GCA_964343365.1 uncultured Acidiferrobacteraceae bacterium | reverse complement strand
TGCAGACACACCTACCCTGTCTTTTCAAGGAACAGGTGATGTTAGTTCTTTGGGAGAAAGCCCTAAGTTCAAGCTTAAATTTGAAACACAAACGGAGCAGCTGCAATCATTCCTTTCGCTGTTTGATTATGAATTACCAATTGAAGGATCTGGTAATGCCTCAGGTTTATTAATCCGAGATGGAGCCAAATATCAAATTGAAAATCTGACTTTTTTTGCAGACACACCTACCCTGTCTTTTCAAGGAACAGGTGATGTTAGTTCTTTGGGAAAGATGCCGAAGTTAACTATCGATTTTAAGTTAATCAATTCAAACGTAACAGATGTGGCAGGAGAATGGGATCGTAAAACTCTATCTAATTTAAATTTTGTCAGTATTGCGACTGGTTCAATTTTGATCGATGGCGGCACTATAGTCGCACCAAATCTGAATCTAGATATTCTGAATCAGAAAATCCAGGGATATTTTTCAGGAAGGTTGCCTGCATTAGGTTATCCACGCAAAATGGATTGGTCTCTGCGATTAAATATGAATGATACTGGCGAATTTATAAAGATATTTGGTTTAGATATGTTCTACCCCGAAACTGGAGAAATTAAAATTCACGTTCGTCCTTCACCTAACCGGGATGAGTTTTTTGACCTCCAAATAGGAGCGATTACCAATGAAATAGATTTAAAAATTGATGGAGAAATAACGATCCTGGATGGCTTTGTTGGATTTGATTTACTTTACGAAGCTTTCTTATCGGAATCTTTGCCATATAGCTCAGCGTTTTTGAAAAGTCTTAATCAATTAGGTGATATTCAGTTAAGTGGCTCATTAAGCCGTTTAGCCGTTGAGGATGAACCAATATCGATTGTATTAGATTTAGAATCAAGAGAGGTTGATATTTTTAATGTTGAGGGAAGTATTTTTGAGATAGGTCCAAAACAAATGTCAGCAGATCTGTCATTGGTGACAGATTCATTATCTGATTTAACTGCGTTTAGTTTTATCCAGATGGCAGATCTCACATCTTTTAAAGGCAAGACTAAGATTAGGTTGACTCAAGACTATTTTGTTTTAGACGATTTTGATTTTCGGGTTAGTGATAATAGGATTTCAGGAAATATCGAATACAAAAAAAGGAAGAACGCAGAAGATAGATCTAAAGTAGTTGGAGAGATTGCATCTAGTTATCTTAATCTTAATGAGTTATTTCCGCCGCCAAAAAAACAATTCTTATTTAGTGAGGAAGCTTTACCTGTCGAGTGGGCTATCAGAAATGATGTCAGTGTTAAATTTGTCGTGGATCGATTTTTGCGTCGGAATTACGACTTGCGACAGTTGAGTGGTGAAGTGGTATCTCAGAATGGAATTGTTGACGCTCGTTCTAATTCCAATGCTTTTGGTGGTGATTTAGATTTGGTATTGATGTTAGATACTAGATCCTCTCCTTTTAACGCGATATATCGATATAATTGGAATGACCTAGATCTTGCATTGCTACCTGTAGCCCAAGCAACTGTGCACGAGATTACGGGCCAAGTAGATCTTAAAGGTGGGATTCAAGGAGTAGGCAATTCTCTACATCAGATCGTTGAGAGTGGAAATGGTTTTTTGTACTTAGATGTTGATCAAGCACGATTTCTAAGAGGAGGTATGGAGCTTTTTACCACGTCCCCAATTAATGTTGTAGAGCAAATTCTTCGTGATGTGAGTCCTTGGGGACAACGCGAGAAGTATTTTGATATCGAGTGCGGAGTTATAGGTATGCGTATTAAGGATGGTATAGGTACTGCACAACCTCCTCCTGATCATACAATAGCGATAAAGGCTAAAGAGTTTCGATTGGTTGGGTTCGGTGATCTTGGTTTGCAAGATGAGTCGCTCAGTCTTTCAGTTCGGTCTAAGGCTCGTGGTTTAGGGCTATCGGCAACAACGATAATTGAGCAATCCGGACTTTCAGCTATATACCAACCGTTTTATCGAATTGGCGGTACACTATTACAACCTAAAGTTGAATCTGATCCTGAGGGCAGTGATCTAGTTGAAAAGTTAATAAAACTTGGATCGGCTTATGTTACTGGTGGAACTTCTGTCGCCGTTTTAGGGCTAATCGATCGTCTAGCAATCGAGCCTGTGGGTTGTGAGGGCGCTAGGGAGCGTGCGCAGATGTTAGTGCCTAAAGAGTTTCCTTAAAATAATCGATGGGTTTAACTTTTTGGTTTTGCGGGGTAATTTGCAAGATAAACTGTCAACCGAAACGTTTAGGGATAAGCATAGAAAAGAGAACTTTTCGAGTAATTCAGTGCCAGATTCTTATCAGCTTGTGTATGGTGGCAGTTGGGGTTGCGTTCTCATCCCTTTAAAGAAACAGAAATTAATGATGTAGATTAGGGAGCGAGCCGATCGATAGTCCACTTTCCGTTCTTTGTTCGATGGTATATGAATCGATCGTGCATACGATCAGTTCTGTTTTGCCAGAATTCTATACTATCCGGAAGTACTCGGTAACCGCCCCAGAAGTCTGGTAGTGGCACTACGTCATCGGAGAAACGTAGATCAACTTCGGACAAATTTTCCTCGAGGACTTTTCGTGACGAGATTATGGTACTTTGTTTTGATGCCCATGCGCCTAGCTGACTACTTCGAGATCGTGAGTGGAAGTAATCTAATGATTCTTCTCGGGAAATTCTTTGGACACTCCCTAAAATGGTGACTTGTCTTCCTAGTTGGACCCATGGAAATAAGAGCGAGGCTTTTGCATTTTCATCAATTTGTCGGCTCTTTCGGCTGCCATAGTTTGTATAGAACACGAAACCTCTTTGGTCGTAATCCTTTAGCAGTACAGTTCTAACGGTAGGAACGCTCTTGCTAGATGCGGTAGCCAGAGACATAGCATTTGGTAGTGGGTATTTTTCTTGGTAAGCATCTTTTAACCAATTATCAAATTGCTGTATAGCATCCTGAGTTAGTTCTTCTAACGTAAGAGGCTTTCGAGTAAGATCAGGTTCTGGATAATCCTGTATTGTGAGCATATATAGGCCTATGCGTGTTCTAATTGGGTCACTTTATGGCAACTGGGATATTACTGATTTTATTTTTCCAGATTTTTGGCCCTATAGAGTGAAGTGATTCTCCATGAGTATCAATTGCCACCGTTACGGGCATGTCTTTAATTTCAAATTCATAAATTGCTTCCATTCCGAGGTCTTCAAATGCAACCAATTTAGCCGACCTAATTGCTTTCGAAACTAAATAAGCAGCTCCTCCAACAGCTATTAGATAGACCGACCGATTTTTTCGGATCGAGTCGATAGTTGCTGATCCTCGCTCTCCTTTGCCTATCATTCCAATCAGTTTGGTTTTTTCAAGCATGGTATCAGTGAATTTATCCATGCGTGATGCTGTTGTGGGTCCGGCCGGTCCGACTACTTCATCTCCAATAGGATCCACAGGCCCAACGTAATAGATAAAACGGTTAGTAAAATCAACTCCTTCAGGTAGTGCTAATCCAGCGTCCAACAATTTACATAATCTTTTGTGTGCGGCATCACGACCAGTGAGAATCGTTCCCGTTAGCAAAAGTGTTTCCCCTGGTTTCCAATCTCTGACGTCCTCTCGGCTTATAGCATTCAGATTAACCCTACGTCTCTGGCCATCATTTTTTAGTGTCAATTGCGGCCATATTTCTGTTGATGGAGGTTCAAGTTTAATCGGACCTGAGCCATCGAGGCTGAAATGTATGTGACGCGTAGCTGCACAGTTCGGAATTAGAGCGACTGGCAAAGATGCGGCATGGGTTGGATATTCCAATAATTTAACGTCGAGCACGGTCGTTAGACCACCAAGTCCCTGGGCACCAATTCCGAGAGCATTTACTTTTTCGTAAATCTCGATACGTAATTTCTCCACTTCAGTGGTTGCGCCCCTGTGAATAATTTCTCCGATATCAATAGGAGACATCAAAGCTTCTTTTGCTAGGAGTAAAGCTTTTTCTGGAGTACCACCCAGTCCTAGTCCAAGAATTCCCGGTGGGCACCAACCAGCACCAAGGTTAGAAACTGTGGTAATGACCCATTCAGAGATATCATCGCCTGGATTCAAAATTTCTAATTTTGCTTTATTTTCCGAGCCACCACCTTTTGCCGCAATTACGAAATCAATTTTATCTCCTCTGATAAATTCCGTGTGTACCACAGCAGGAGTGTTATCTTGTGTATTCTTTCTTTTGCCAAATGGTGGTGTAACTACCGATGGGCGAAGTGGATTTTCTGGATGTTTCCACGCGCGCCGAACTCCCTCATCGATCATTTCTTGGAGTGTTAGATTGCCGCTCAATTTAATTTCCATACCAATTTTAACGAAAACAACAACAATCCCCGTGTCTTGACATATTGGTCGATGACCTTCTGAAGCCATTCTAGAATTCGTTAGGATCTGTGCAATAGCATTTCGCGCAGCAATGGATTCCTCTCGTTGATAAGCATTTGTCATTGCGCGAACAAAATCGGGTGGATGATAGTAGGAGATGTACTGTAGGCTATCAGCAATGCTAACGATTATGTCTTCTTGTTGAATTATGGTCATGGTAAGAAAAGTTATACGCAGATTAATCGGAAGTAATAAATCAGCCTATTTTTGCTATAAAATTCCCAAATCTATCTAACACTTAGAGTCTAGCAAAAGACTTCTCAATTTTTAATTGAATAGGATGATTTTATCAATAGAAATAGATTTCTGTAGCAAAATAAGTGTTGTGATTTCCTATCGGAAAAAATTTTGACGCCTCATTCTTTTGACACATGTTTAGTAATTACTTGGCTTTTATATAAAGCGGTTAATTCCATTTCTAAAATCTCAATTCAGTGAAAAAATCTAAGTATAAGATGTTTTACAAGTTCATGGCCGGTATTCTGGTCTTTCTTTCAATTTTTGTGTTAGATCGTTCTCACATAGTAACAGCTGATCAAGTTAATAATCATAGACTTGAATGTA
This sequence comes from uncultured Acidiferrobacteraceae bacterium, assembly GCA_964343365.1. Taxonomy (GTDB): domain Bacteria; phylum Pseudomonadota; class Gammaproteobacteria; order Arenicellales; family UBA868; genus CAJXWH01. Next base: position 11,186 of record CAYFJI010000019.1, on the reverse strand, counting down.
CTCTCGCTATACCGTGCCCTGAGGACATCAGGCCTCGTGTAGATTTTTGGATAGACGTTTATAGTCGATGGGGAAGTGCTGATGCTATTTTGCATGATAAAACTAATCCGGAGCGCGTGTACAGAGTGCTTTCGGGTGAGACTTGCGGAGGAAAGGTGACCTCTCATGTTGTTCAACGCAATAAGGATGAAATAAACAAACAACTTAAAGATTTAGCAGAAGCCATAGACGCGGGAATGCGAATTGCAAATCCTAAAGATATAGCGCTGCTCGCCTTATTCCCTAATAGATCGGCGGCTACGATGAAAGATGCGGTTGGTGGAGTACGTTGTCAAAGCGGCAATCGAGATCGGTTTTATGAAGCATTAAAAAGATATGATGTCTATGGCGCCTTAGTGAGAGATGTTTTGAGTCGCGCAGGACTGCCGTCTGATATTCAATATCTCCCGCTAGTGGAATCCTTATATGACCCCTCTGCGTACTCTCGGCTTGGAGCAGCTGGTTTATGGCAAATTATGCCGGAGACCGCTAAGGAGCTGGGATTAAATCTTACTGCTACAGTAGATGAAAGGCTTGATCCCGAATTGGCCACCTATGCTGCAGCGAAATATCTTTCAAAAAGCTATGTTTCTCTTATGCGTCTTTCAAAAAAAATCATCCCGGAAACGACCTCAAGTGATGTAAGCCCTTTCGTAATAACTTCGTACAACTACGGAGTAAACGGAATGCGCCGAGCTATTCAGAAGTATGGACCAGATTACCCTCTAGTTTTAGATAGCTACAAATCACCAAGTTTTCAAGTAGCAGTAAAAAACTTTTATGCAACTTTTTTAGCTGCTAGACATGTAGCCAAAAATGCTAATCTATATTTCGGACAAAGAAGTCAAATGAAACCCATTGATTATCAGACATTATTGCTAGATAAGTCTGTCTCACTGGAGAGAGTTGAGGATATCTTTGGTATTAGTAGAACTAAATTACGTCGATTTAATCCCGCGTTAACACGTTTTGTATGGCAGGGATGGCGTCTTATCCCTGTAGGATATCGTTTGCGTCTTCCGCGAGATAGTGAAGACTGGCAAGATGAAATAAAAACCTTATCCAGAATGGTTCCAGAATTAAGTAAATCTAAATCTTCACATTATATGGTAAAAAATGGCGACACCGCATGCGCCATTGCTAATGCTTTCCAAGTTCGTTGCCTAGATTTAATTGAGTTAAATGGACTTGATGCAAGCGGAACTATACAGGTTGATCAGAGACTTGAAATCCCAAAAGAATTAAATCGTGAACAACCTTTTGTCCTAGATCCAGGCGGATATCGCGTTCGAAAGGGTGACTCAGCCTGCAATATAGCTCAGAAATTTGGGGTTACTTGTAACGTACTTCTATCAGCAAACAGTTTAAATCGGAATTCTATCTTGAAGGTAGATCAATATCTACTTATTCCCGCTTCGGCCCAACAAGAGGATCAGTACGAGTCCTATGTTGTGCGTCAGCATGATACCGTATGTCTAATTGCTGCTAATCACGGTATATCTTGTAAAAATTTATTAGAAAAAAATGGATTGAGTTTGAGTTCCTTAATTTTCCCCGGCCAGGTTTTACATTTTCCGAAATCTAGTTCGAGAAAAAGCATTTTAGTTAGTGAAGAATATTTAGAACATGTGGTGCGTCCGGGTGAAACGGCCTGTGGTATAGCCTATAAGTATGGGATTAAATGTCAGCAATTAATTCTTGCTAACAAACTGGAAATTAAAGATGTGATTTTACCGGAGCAAAAATTAGTGATACCAGGAGTGCGGGTTGGACAATACGATCAGATACTTGGTTTGAGTCCATTAGATAAGGATTTTGATTTTAGTGTTCAGGTAACCGATCTGGATGGGCAAAGGATATTTAGAATTAATGCAGAAGCAGCAGAAACATTAGAACACTATGCTGACTGGTTAATGATTGCTGATGTTGATGCGATACGACAGTTAAATCATGATCTGGCTAGAGAATCGTTACTGCTCGGAGATGTGTTACTCCTTCCTATCACTTCCCAAGAACAGTTAGTTTATTTCCAGCGAGAACGTCAGGACTATCATCGCATGTTAGTGGAAGAATTTCGACAAAACTTCGAAGTGGTGGATATATATTCTTATACCGCGTTGAGAGGAGATAGTTTATGGTCTATATCAAAAAAATTTAATCTTCCAATTTGGATCATGACTCGTTATAACCCTTCATTAAGGTCGCAGGCACCGCATCAAGGTGATCATATTCAAGTACCATTAGTCGAATCCAGTAATTATTAGTCTGACAACTCAGATTTATTAAATTCCATAGAAATAGAATTAATACAGTACCGTTTTCCAGATGGTAGAGGGCCATCCTCAAATACATGACCGAGATGTGAATTACATTTGGAGCAAAGTACTTCTACACGATGCATTCCATACGTGTCGTCAGTTTCGTATCTAATTGAGTCCTCAGAATAGGGTTGAAAAAAACTTGGCCATCCACTTCCAGAATCATACTTATCCACTGAAGTGAACAAAATATTGTCGCAACAAACACATGAATAATTTCCGTTTTCAGTACAATTATTAAGTGGCCCACTGAAAGGAGATTCAGTTTCTTTTAGACGACAAACGTTGAATTGTTCGGGTGTTAACTTTTTACGCCATTCATTTTCAGTTTTAGGAAAATTATTTTTCATAAGTGCTTGTAACCTTTTTTATCTGTAAATTGTAATGTATCGTGATAAAAAGTTATTTTTGTTAGATAGCGGTATCAATTTCATTTATCTTCATTGGTTAATCGGTACATCTATATCATTTCCCCATTCTCCCCATGATCCCGCATATCCTCTCACTCTAGTATAGTTTAGATGTTTGAACATTACCCAGCTATGCGCGGAACGATGGTGTGTTTGGCAATAAACAATTATCTCTTTATCTTTTGAAATATTCTTATCATCAAGCATAGTTTCTAGTTCAAATTTTTTTTTGAATCGAGAATTTCGCTTGCGATCGATTGATTCGATCCAATTAAGGTTGATTGCTCCTGGTATATGACCGCCGCGCTTCGACAATAGCCGCTTCCCGCAATATTCTTTGGATGTTCGAGCATCAATTAGAATCATTTCTGGATCCCCAAGATGCTCCATTATGTATTTTTTATGGGCTATCACTGATTCATCTCTATTTATTTCGTTAAAATCAATTCGTCGTGCGAGAGCCCCTTGTGGAGAAGTTGGAAATTGCTCCGCTATCCAATTTTGTATTCCGCCATTTAAAACTGATGCGTAGCGATGTTTGACTAAATGAAGTAACCACACAAGGCGAGATGCATGACCACCGCCCTCGTCATCATAGGCAATTACCTGCAATTCCTTTCTGAGTCCGATACGAGACATTAATTCTTTTAAATTATCGGCCGGTGGAGTCAGTCCGGCCGTCGGAGTACTTTGATTGTATAGTTCTTTATGATCTACCCACATTGAACCTGGTAGCAATAAATTCTTGTATTCAGAAGAGCTACAAAGATTAATTATTTGAATGTTAGCATCCCCTATCTGGGAATTTAATTGGGATGCGTCAATGAGGATTGGATTTTGTTTGTTCATAGTTTAAAGGATACCAAACTTAGTATTAAGAGGATTTAAGGATCTTGGGTGATAGTTTTCGAAATTACTGAATATTCTCGTTTTTACATAGAGCAGGTTTTAAGTGCTTCCTGGAAGAGGTAATTATAATTAAGACTTGTCTCATATAGAATAGGATGCAAAACTAATTATTAATTTCACTTACTATCTACTACCTTAATAACAAAAAAAGCTAGCAAAAAATGACATATTTTCCTAATACATCAGAAATTAATCCTTGTTCTGAGCAAAAATATTTTGCTGACCGATCAATTTAAAATGCTTGATGATCCGCGACGGAAAGGTTCTTTTCATAAAGGGTTAGGAATTCTTTTTCTATGGTTAGGATTTTTTGGATATTCCAGTGCTGAAGAAAGGAGTTTGTTACTGCAATCGACAACATCGACAGTGAATTCAGGGCTGCTTGAAAATATAATTCCAAAATTCACGGAGAAAACCGGTATTGATGTAAAGGTAATATCAAGTGGAACAGGCCAAGCCTTAAGGAACGCAAAGAATGGTGATGCAGATGTAGTTCTAGTTCATTCAAAACTGGATGAAGAAAAATTTGTACAAAGTGGTTATGGGGTAGAGCGAATCCCCATAATGTATAACGATTTTGTGATCATAGGACCTCCTCTCGATCCAGCCGGAATTGGAAAAACGAAGACGGCTTCTGATGCATTTAGGAAAATATGGGAAACACAATCTGTTTTTATATCACGTGGAGATGATTCTGGGACACACAAAAGAGAAATTCGTTTATGGAAGTCAGTTTCGGTAGATCACCATAGTATTAGCAGTTCTGATTGGTATATGGAAACCGGATCAGGTATGGGGGCTGCCCTGAATATAGCTGTTAATAATGAGGCTTACATCCTTTCAGATCGGGGTACATGGATAAATTTTAGAAACAAAAGAGGCCACAAAATTCTTTTTCAAAAAACCAAGGAATTATTAAATGAATATAGTGCGATACTGGTTAATTCTAAAAAACACTCACACGTAAAAAGTGCTGAAGGCCAGGCTCTTATTGATTGGTTAATAGATCAAGAAGGGCAATCGGCCATAGATGCATATCGGATGAATGGAGAACAGCTATTTTTTTCTAGTAATCACTAGCTTTTTTAAATCAGATTACACAGAAAATGGTGGAGGCGGCGGGAATCGAACCCGCGTCCGCAAATTCTCTACTCACCGGCTGCTACATGCTTAGTCTGTTTTTTATCTAATCTATAGCGCTCCAACAGACAAGATCACAATAGACGAGCCCACTAGTATTTAACGCTGTAAACCGCGAGCTGGTTACAGCGCGAGTCCGTGTTTTATGACCTCTCGGATCCTAGTCCACGAACCAACTGGGTGAGAGGCTAGCGGGGATTAAGCCGCTAGGGCGTAGTTGTCGTCGTTGGCAACTAATAGTTTGCAGTTGGATTTACGAGGAGTTCTGCACCTCGGCATGCTCCGATGGTTTCGCAATCCACGTCGAAACCAGGTCGCCCCCAGTTCATATATTAAGTAACTATTTTATCAGAAATTATAACCTTTAATTTAGTTGTTTTTTTAGTGTTCTTTGTTTTTCACGGTTCCATTCTCGAGTCCGTATCGAGGCTCTTTTATCATGTTGTTTCTTGCCTTTTGCCAGTCCAATCCTAATCTTCGCATAGCCCGATTGCCAATGTAGTGCTAAAGGCACTATTGTGTATCCCTGTTGTTCAGACGCTCTTTTTAATTTTTCAATTTGCGCTTTTTTTAGCAAAAGTTTTCTAGTACGGGTTGGTTCAAGGGAAATATGCTTAGAAACAGTACTGAGGGGTGATAGATGCACGCCCACCAAATAGAGTTCACCATTTTTTTCGGTAACGTAGCCTTCCCTCAATTGAACTGCACCAGATCGCAAACTTTTAACTTCCCATCCTTTCAGAACTAAACCTGCCTCGAATTCTTCTTCTATAAAATAGTCATGCCAAGCTTTCTTATTTTGCGCGATGACATTTTTATTTTGAGTCGATTTAGTCATAATCTGCTTAATTAGAGTTAATAATTTTTTCGATTTCCGCTTTCTTTTTTGCTGGATCAGTATAATCTACTATTTCCAATTTAATTCAGTTATATCGTGAATATAGTAAACCGCTCATTAATTTTGCCCTACAGTTGTGCTGAAATGTATTCTTTGGTTGACGAAATTGATAGATATAGGGAATTTCTACCTTGGTGCAATGACTCAGTTATTCTGGACCGTAAACCTGGAGAGGTCACTGCCCGCATTGATGTATCATTTAATGGTATAAAAATGTCTTTTACGACTTTTAATTCATCTATTTCTAATACCGAAATCAAGATGGAATTGGCAGATGGGCCGTTTGATCAATGGGCCGGAAGTTGGAAATTTATGGAACTAGATAAATATGCCTGTCGTGTGACCTTGGAACTTAAATTTTCTTTAGTCGGTAAGTTGAAAAATCGCACACTAAGTCCTGTGTTTAAGCACATTTCAAATACCTTAGTGGATGCGTTTGCAGAACGTGCTAAAGATTTATATGGAGAGCGTAAGCTTGCTTGAGATTGAAGTTGTTTATGCATTGCCCCGCATCCAATTTCGTTATTGTGTCAAGATTCCCTTTGATAGTAGCGTACGTGACGCTATCATCGCCTCTGGTTTTTTATCAAGATTTGATCATCTTGAATTAAATTCTCTTAGCGTGGGTATTTTCTCAAAGGTGGTTACTCTTGAAACTATTCTGAATCCGCATGACAGGATAGAGATTTATCGTCCCTTGGTTGCGTCTCCAAAAAAATTAAGAAAGTTAAGAGCCAACAAATCTAAACTCACTAGTCCATAAACGGAATACGTTTTAGAAGATTTCCAATTATGTTCTTTTTCTTGACGTTTTTTTTGTTATTTTCGAGACCTTCATTACCGAACCTATTTATGCCAACAAGTATATCATCGGTAAATAATAGACTAAGCTGATTTTGCTTGGCGCTTGATTTATTTGTAGTGCCAGAGCTGTAAATATAATCCCATCGATTTGCGTGAAAGGGATCTTTGATTAATGGTGTACCCATCAGAAATTGAACTTCTTTACGAGTCATTCCTAACTTTAATTTTTCCAATTGTTCTTCCGAAACGGAATTACCTTGATCAATATTCATTCGGTATCCTTGATAGCAGCCACTAAAAAAAGTGAGCACAATAAATATCACAATCAATTTTTTCATCAGCTTAATTTCCAATAAAGCAAGAGCTATCCATTAGTTAAACAATATCTTTGATCATGGCAATTTCATCACAGTTGTTAAAATTGGGGCAACTGATGCAGACCCCAAAAACCTTTTCAGGAAGATTCTCCATCGAGGTTATTTTAAAGCCAAGTTTCTGAAAGAAATGTGGAACATACGTTAGCGCAAAAAGACGTGTTAAGCCGCGACTATTAGCTTCTTCTTCAATTTTTTTCACTAACAAACGACCATGGCCTGATTTAGTAAAGTTGGGATCGACTGCCAAACTTCTAACTTCAGCAAGATCGGTTGTAAAAATTTCTAAAGACGCACAGCCAGCGACAGTATTGTTTTCCTCGCTAATGAAAAACACGTCAAAATTGTTCCGAATTTCTTGGCGAGATCGAGGTAACAGTTCACCTGTCGCTGAGTATAGTAGTAACAGATTGTGTATTTGGTCGATATCATCAACCTTCGCTTTTCGAACTTTAATAGTCAATTTCCTGCTCTCTTAAGCATATCAGCTGCGTGAGCACGTGTTTCAGCGGTGATTTCTACACCCCCCAACATTCGGGAAATTTCTTCCAGCCGTTGATCGAAATCAAGGTTGTTTACATATATTTCTGATTCGTCACTGGATAATTTTTTAATCTGTATATGACTTTGTCCTTGAACCGCAACTTGAGGTAGGTGTGTTATACATATGACTTGTTTGTTTTGCGCTATTTTCTTAAGTTTGCTACCAACGATTTCAGCAGTTCGCCCACCAACCCCAACATCTACCTCATCATAAATGCTACAGGTTGAAGATTCACTATTGGTGGTTGCAACCTGGATTGCAAGACTAATTCTAGACAGTTCGCCACCCGATGCAATTTTTCCAATTGGGCCTGGTTCCGAGTTTAAGTTGGGACGGATAGAGAAGCCAACGGTTTCATTTCCATGTTTCCCATGTTTCTCCTTAATTGGCATTAAGTCAATTTCAAATATAGAATCAGCTAAGCCAAGTTCATTTAAATTATTTGTGATGGTCGCGGCAAGTGCGTTTCGGGACGACTCCCGCGCATGAGTTATTTCTTTACTGAGGCTATCGTAAGTGTTCTCCATAGCTATGATTTCATTCTTCAGATTCTTGATTTTATCTTGCTGTGAGGTTGTAGTTTCAAGCTGTGTATTTAATTCTTCTAATTTTGTCTGTAACTCTTTTGGTTGAACTCGGTATTTTCTGGAAGCTTGGTATAGTAAAGAGATCCGTTCTTGCACTGCATTCAATTCTTCTAGACCGGTGTCATATTCTGAATGGCATTTGCGCAGCTCTAATACAATGTCTTCTACATTAGTCACGATGTGTTGGAGTTGATCGAATATATCATTGAGTCGATGGTCATGATCGCTGATACTTTTTAGATTTTGTAATAATTTATTGATTATCGCTAAAACAGAGATATCTTCAGTTTCATCGAGGATTTGAATAGCGCCCCATGTCTTTTCCGCTAGTTCAACGGAATGCGTTATTCGTTTTTGCTTATTTTCTAATATTTCAATTTCATCTGGATCAAGATCCAGCATGGTTAACTCGCTAATCTGATTTTTTATAAATTCTTGCTGCAGATCAATGTCTCTAATTGCCTTCACAAGTCGCTCTAATTTTTTGTTCGCATCTTTGAGTTGTGTAAAGCAAAGACCTATGCTTGCGACTGTGCTGGTCTTTTTAGCATAAGAATCCAAGATTATACGCTGATTATCTTTTTGTAGTAGTCGATGATGTTCGTGTTGACTATGTATGTCGACAAGGAAATTACCTAGCTCTTGAAGGTAATGAATAGGCACTGGTCGTCCGTTTATAAAACCTCGTGATGGTTGATTTTTGTACACTAGCCGGCGTAGTGAACATTCCTCTTCATCAATTAAAGAATGCTCGGTCAACCAGTCCATGGCTTTTGAGTTATGAGTCAGATTAAATCCAGCCTGTATTTCAGCATTTTCTACCCCTTTTCTCACTATGCTTCCAGAAGTGCGATCACCTAGAAGAATAGCGAGAGCGTCGACGATTATTGATTTCCCTGCACCAGTCTCGCCAGTCAATACAGTCATTCCAGTGTCAAACGTTAGGGCTATATGTTTTACTAGAACAAAATTTCGCACATCGAGCCAGTTGATCATTTTTAGATCCGGGTGGACTCAGCCCCATCCAAGTTTTGTGCTTAGTGTTGAATAGTGATTATGTGATTTAGTTCGGACTAGCTGAGTAGTTTTTTTGGATCGTTGAATTCGAATTATTTCATTTGCACTTAATGATAGAGATAATAAGCCATCAACAAAAAAGTTTGCCGGAGCTCCAGAAAGATCTACTAAACGAACCTCTATTTCATTTTTGTCATCTAAAACAAGCGGCCTCTGTCCTAGAGAGTGCGGACAAATTGGAGCGAAGACAAAAGCTGGCAAAGTTGGATGCAATATGGGCCCCCCAGCTGACAGTGCATATGCTGTAGAGCCTGTTGGAGTTGCGATAATTATCCCGTCACTCCGTGTTTTAGCAACTGATTGACCAGCAATCATGGTTTCACACTCTATCAATTTCCCAGTAGCACCTTTGGATAGAAAAACATCATTCAATGCTGTACAGTCAGCTAATAGTGTGGTGTCTCGATTCACCTTTACGTTTAACATTGATCGTTCTTCTGTAATAAAATCCCCAGACAAAATTTCGTCTAATCGTACCTCCATATCGCCAGCCGCTATGTCAGTTAAAAATCCGAGCCTACCAAGATTAATACCAATTAGTGGTAACTCATAATCAGCTAGCATCCTTGCAACATGCAGCATAGTGCCATCGCCTCCTACCACTATTCCAGCATTGATGGTATCTTGGAGCGGTTTATCCGAATCTTCGATGCGAGTTCCGGAAATCTCACTGGCTGTGGGGTCTCCCAAAAACACCTCTATTCCTCGCTTTTTCAAAAAGGACTGTAAATATGAAATCGTCTTTTCTACGCCTGAATCTTGGTAACGACCAAAAAGGCCGACTGATTTAAATACCATACTCTTATCCGATAATTCTTAATTTTTAGATAACAAACCAATATTAGAGCCAAAAATAGTGTTTTGGGATTTTTTTCAAGCAATATTTATGCTCAAAACCCACACCTCGTAAGCAACTTGAGGTAGGATTTTACAATCAAGCAGGCTTTAAACAAAAATTTTCTGAAATTGTGAGCGAAAAAAACGATCTCCGGCTCAGTGATAGAGCCGAAATTCTATTGCAGGCGTTGATTCGACGCTACGTCGAAGGCGGTGAGCCTGTGGGTTCACGTACCTTGTCTCAAGAAATTGGCATTGATTTGAGCGCTGCTACCATTCGTAATGTCATGTCGGATCTAGAGGATCTGGGGCTAATACATGCTCCTCATACTTCGTCTGGTCGGGTGCCCACACCTTTGGGCTATCGAATTTTTGTTGATACCTTATTGAAGGTAAAACCGTTAGATGATCACGCATTAGATGAAATTAGTGGTAATTTGCAGGAGGGTCGCGATCCGAACCAGCTTGTTGAATTAGCGTCAGATTTATTGTCGCAAATTACACAGTTTGCTGGCGTGGTGCTTCTCCCTGGAGGGCAATATGTTCATTTGAAACAGATTGAATTTCTTCGGTTATCGCCTACCCGCGTTTTGGCCATACTCGTGACCGATGATGGCCGTGTCCAAAATCGTGTACTGCTGACAGAGCGCGAGTATTCGCCGAGCGAACTTGTCGAGTCAGCAAACTTTTTTAATACAACATACTCTGGCCAATCTTTGACTCGAGTGCGTCGCGCATTGTTGAGGGATATGCAAAAGTACAGCGATGAGATGAGCCAAATGATGCGAACCGCGGTAGCAATGGCACAACCACTTCTAGAAGATAATGATTCACCCGACGATTTTGTCGTTAGCGGTGAAACTAATTTGATGTCAATACCAGACTTTTCAGAATTAAAAAAGTTACGCGAGATTTTTGATGCTTTTAAGGCCAAGCAAGATCTTCTAGAGCTGCTTGACAAGAGTATGCATGCGAAGGGCGTTAGTATATTCATAGGAGAAGAGTCAGGATATAATGCTCTTACTGACTGTAGTATTGTAACTGCACCATATGAAAGTGACGGTCGTTGTGTTGGTGTATTAGGGGTAGTTGGGCCAACTCGTATGCCTTATGAAGAAGTAATTCCTGTGGTAGATGTAACGGCTCGGGTTCTAGGACATGCGTTAGCTTCACTTCAGTAATTTCTACCAATTTTCAATTATAATAGGTTAGTCTGCTTGAAATTTAGCAGCAAAGCCCCCATCTTTTG
>CAYFJI010000018.1:0-25590 GCA_964343365.1 uncultured Acidiferrobacteraceae bacterium | reverse complement strand
TCGGACCCGGACCTATTGCCACAGATGCGCTAATGGGTCGAATCAAATTTCGAGCAGAGCAGGGAGGATTGACCGTAGAGAAGGCTCTCAAACAGCTTCAATCTGAGACTGCGCTAGGACGTATTGCGACTGAGGATGAAGTTGCAAATGTAGCGCTATTTCTGTCGACTCATTTATCTTCTGGAATTACAGGGCAGATCATTCCGGTAGATGCCGGAATTTCTTAAGCTTTAAAGGGTAGACTCTAGTCTAGTATTTATTGGTATTTCTGATATTGAAGCGGTATTGGGTAGTGTCAATAAAAACGCAACCGTTGATGCTATTGATTGAGGCGATAAACGTTCACTACTTGGAGTAACGCCTGGTATATGAGCTACTAGTTCAGTATCGACTGCGCCGGGACAAAGGGCTGTGACTCGAATACCGTCGTTCCATCCAGAAAAACGTGCAGCATGGCTTAAACTCACCAGAGCATGCTTGGTCATGGTATATCCTATAGAGACTGAGTCACGGTAGCGCTTCCCATCTGTTGAGGCGATATTGATTATTCGTCCGTGCTTGGATTGACGTAGAAACGGTAGACATTGCTTTATGAGCCGAAATGGCGCTTTTACATTCACTGCCCACATAGCGTCGAGATCTTCTTCGTTACCGTTGTCGAAGCTCACTTGTCTAAGAATACCGGCATTGTTGATTAGGCCGTCTAATTTGCCATAGTGCTCCAAGGTCTGTTGAACCCAATTGTCTATACTCATAGGTTCATTAGCTTCAAATCTACAGATTAGGGTTTTTTGAGAGTCACTTGATTTTTGAAAATGATCCATTTTTTCGGGTGATCGAACTCCAAGTGACAACAAGTAGCCTTCCGTGGAAAGGCATTCGGCGATAGCCGCTCCAATGCCGCGAGATGCACCCGATATCATGATTACTCTGTTATCTGGGGGAATTGATTTTTCCCGATCTGTCATCTTGCCGGCCTTTTAATAAGACTCCTATTATGTTGCCACAAATATATATTTACTAGGCGAATGAATTTTTTAGAAGTCGAGCTGGAACTCTAAATCGGCCCGAAACGTCTCTAAGTTGCTCTCTCTCCGTGGTGACCTCCGCATCACTATCACATACTAGAACTGTGGCAGGAAGGCATTGCGCATTATATCGTGCAGCTTGAGATTCTACGTAGCCACCAGCATCAAGAAAAGCGACAAAATCTCCTCGAGACAAAGGTGGCATTTCACGATGTTTACCTAGTTCGTCAGAATTACAAAGAGGCCCTACTAAATCAACTGTTTCGGTTGGCTGTTGGTCGGTATTTTCAACCGGAACAGCATGATAATACCAATCCAATATAGCTGCCCATGACAAGTGGTTTGTAGACAGATCAAGGTTAACCCACTTTTTCTTTCCATTTTCTTTAACAGCGCCCACTGTCCCTACAGCAACACCTATAGGCCCAGATAAAATTCTTCCTGGTTCGATGCGTAATTTCGGTATTGGTAATTGGCATTTTTGTGCCTCATCTTCAATTGCTTGACTGATCTGTTCGGCGTAATCATCGGCACTAGGAGCGGAGTTGTCATCGATCTGACTATTAGGTCCTGTGCCATACCATTTGCCGAAGGTCCATCCGCCCCCAATGTCTACACAGGGAGGTGTCCAGCCAGTGTGTTCAGATATGTATGCAGACCAGGAGATCATTTCACGTGCCATTATGGCAAAGGGCTCAGCCTCGTTTGTCATTCGGCTGAGATGGAAGTGAGTTTCTTTCAAGTTAACATGTGGCATACTTTGTGCTTTCCTAACAATTTCAACAGTTTGCTCTCTGGTCATGCCCCATTTGGTGCTATCGCTTTGCTCTTTAAGTGTTCCTGGCCCATGCATCGCAACACCCGTCTTATTGGCCAGTGGATCGAGGTCTAAAGCAAGTCTGATACCTACATCCGCTGTTTTATTGAGAGTTTTACAAATTGTATCAATGCGATCTAACTCATCCATAGCATCAATGTTGATGCAAAGACCGTTCGTAATAGCCATTTCAAGCTCTTCGGTTTGTTTATTTGAGCCATTCAGAACTAAAGTTTTAGGATTTGTACCTGCGAGCAGTGCGATGTACATTTCATTGACACCAAAACAGTCGCCTCCAGCACCCTCTTGGTTCATTATATGTCTGAGAGCCAGACTATTATTCGATTTATTCGCAAACAAGATTTCTACTTCTCCAGGATAACGTGCACGGAATGCATCTCGAAACCGACGGTAGCCATAGCGAAATTGTGATTCACTGATGATGAGTAACGGTGATCCAAATTTTGTTACAAGCTCTTTGACATCACAGTTTTCAACCCAAAGATTACCATTTTCGCCAATGCCAACGAACTCACCATAATTCACTTTGTATTTCTTAGGCTCCAATTCTTTGTTGATTAGGGGTTCCGCAGATACACCTGTGACATCATTCATAATAAATTCTCCGATTTTTAAATTACTCTCTTTACTTATTTAACAATCCAAGATCAATTAAGCCAGACTTGAGCTCGTTCAATGATTCCTGTTGAAGTTGTTTAAGGGGTTGCCGAGGCACGCCACCAGGATATCCTAAGAGATCCATTGCTGCCTTTGTTGACGGATAAAGTGTGCGCCCCCCACTAGTAAACAGCTTTGTGAGTTTTTGGCCGGTACTCTGTAGCTTTTTTGATTCTTCGATGCGGCCATCTTTGGTCGCATAAAAGAGATCCATTCCATCGGGAGCCCATACATTGGGAAAACAGTCAATGATTCCGTCTGCTCCTAAAGAAACCGCGGGTGCCCCGTAGATTGAAGAAGGCCCACAAAATACTCGTAGACGATTCTTAACTTCAATGAGAGTTGCATAGAAGTGATTCCAATCTCCGCAGCTTTCCTTAATTGCTACTACATGATCCAATTCTGCGAGGCGTGCTGCAAGCTGTGGACTTATTGCATTAACTCCATTTGCAGGAATATTGTAAAGGATTATAGGTAAATTGATCTCAGCTGAAATTTCTTCGTAGTGGTGAAATATTTCATCATCCGTGAGTTTGACAAAGTACGGAGGTAGAATTAATGCACCATCGCAACCGATCTCTTCTGCTTTCAATGTAAGTTGAATTGTTTCCTTTGCGGTAACTGCACCGGTTCCTACGATTACCTTACCACGACCACCTGCTGATTTAACGCCAAGTTGATATAAGTAACATCTTTCTTCGTGGCTTAATGACCAAAATTCTCCAGTGCAACCTCCTACCACAATTCCGGTTGCGCCATTATCAAACATTCTTTCAACATTAATCAAAAAAGATTCCGAATCAATGACTCCATCTTGTTTAAAATTAGTGACTACTGCGACCATTGGTCCATGCCAGTCTATGCTATTTCGATCCATATTTACCCCAGGCTTATCTTTGTCAAATTTCTTAATTGGTTATTTTATTCGTTATGTTGTATGAAGATCGACAACAACGGATAGCAGAGATTGTAAGGTATTTGCCACTTATCATTCACTAAATTTTTTAGTTTATCTCGACATTCATTCGTTGATAATTACCACTAAATCGAGTGTGAGAATAATCATCGAGAGCAAAGCTGGGATGTCGGTTTTGCATAACCTCCATGACGAGTTTCGCACAAAGGGGTCCAAGTGTGTAACCTGCATCTCCAGGTAAGGCAAAATATACCTGATCGTTAGTTTCTGCTATACCAAGCACTGATCTGCCGTCAGTAATTGAGTTGACACCAGCCCATGTTCTAATTAGAGCCAAAGTATTAATTATTGGAGCGATGTGTCCTGCAAGTCGAAGATTACCAAGAAGACTGCTCATTCTAACTGTTGGATGATCTTTTGGTTTGTCGAATTTTGCTGGCCATCCGCCACCTATAACAATGTTTCCTGTGCCTAGTTGTTTCATAGTAATGGAGCGCTCGGCATGTTGGATAAGATGTGGTATTAGGTTAATGGTTGGTTCGGTTATGTTCATATGCAATGGCTCAGGGATAGTTGGAATGTGGATGCCAATTTGTTGAGCCAAGTGTCCGCCCCCCGATCCAGCAGCTATGGCAATGCGCCCGGTGCGAATTACCCCATTCTTTGTAGAGAGTAGGATTTCCTGATCTTTAATAAGAATTTGTTCTACACGCAGTCTGTTAAGAAAATGGACACCGGCGAGCTTCCCCATTTTTTTTATCGCGGTATTGGCTAATAACGGATTTACTTTTCCTTCATCCGCGCACATCTCTGCTCCAACGATAGATTTCCCAAGATATGGAGCAATTCGTTCGATGTCTGTTCGATCAAGCATTTCAACGTTTAGGCCCAGCGCCAGCTCCCTTTCACATTTCTTTTTAAGAAATTCATATTGTTCTTCTGTTTCGGCAACCATGAGCCCCCCTGCAACTTTCAGATCAATATTGGTTTCTAGGCGATTATCTAATTCCTTCCATGCGTTGACAGCTTTTGGATATAAAGGTAACGCACGCTCCAAATCTGGAAGTAACTGCGGTGATAATCGTATATTTCGGCTTTGCATTTGTACATGTAGACTACCGGCGTTGGCCGTGCTACCAGAATGATGCCCATCATCAATGCAGGCGACACGATCTCCGTCTTCAGCAAGAAATGCCGCTAAACAGCTGCCAACGATTCCACCACCGATGATCACTGTATCTATTTCTGATATGACTGGGTGAGGTATAGATTCAATGTTCATCTTTCATTTTGGTTAGTGAGGGTTCGTAGCTTTATATCTTCTTAAACCGCATATTACCCATAATGCATTAAATTGGGAAATTAAAGGCATGGTAATATAATTTGCTGGCGTTTGGTATTTTAGAAATCTTACTTACGTACCTATTTTTTAGAGGCAATTAAATTATGACTAAAGTCAGAGAAATTTCCTATTCACGCTTTGATATCAACAATCCTGAAGATGTATACGAGATATCAGAGGTGTCATTGCCAGATTTGGTGGGCGACCGAGAAGTATTGGTACGTATGTCTGCAGCTATGGTGCATCCTTGTGATATTGGTTGTTCTAGTGGATTGGTCAATGGTGTCAATTTGCCAGCGGTAGGAGGTTTTGAGGGCATTGGAGTAGTTGAAAAAATCGGTTCTAAGTTAACAGAAGCATTTTCTCCAGGACAAAGAGTCCATGTTTGTGCTACTCACATATTTGGATCTTGGAAAGAATGGTTAGGAGTCTGGAGAGATTATGTCATTCTACCTCCAGAATCGCTAATACCTGTGCCGGATGAAGTTGAAGACGATGTGGCAGCTCAGATTTTTGTTAATATTTTGACTCCACTAGCTATGATTAAAGAAATGAAACTTGGCACTGGGGATTTGGTTTTACAGACAGCTGCTGGTTCTGTTGTCGGTAAAGTGATGATTCAATTAGGCCAAATTTTTGGTTTTGAGACCATAAATATAGTACGACGTCAGGAGACAGCTAATGAAATAATTGATTTATATGGTAGCAATAGAGTATATGTTCATGATGGAACTTCGTCAGCTGAAGAAAGATTACAAAATAAAATACGTAATGATATTGGAGATGCTTCTATAAAGTATGCCATTGATGCAGTATCCGGCGAGGTAGGGCGTTTTTGTCTACGGATGCTGGATCCAGGCGGACTTGTATATTACTATGGAGCCTTATCTGGGGATCCAATGGTTCCGGTTAATATTGTTACTGATCTTTGCAGAGATAATAAGACGGTCAAAGGATGGTCGATCCAAGAGACATGGTTGCGGTCTGTATCTGATAGCACAAAACGGACTTGTGTGGATGAGATATGGAAATTTTTGTCTAACAAGACAATTGTTTTGCCTCCAGTCGGCGATAAGTTTCCGCTGGAGCAGGTGCGACAGGCGATTATCGCCTCAAAAAAGCCACAGAAGAAAGGAAAAATAATGTTGGTTCTAGATAGCTGAATGATTTTTCTAAAATTTTTAAAAAGCATTTCCATTGCTGGCAATTTAAATTGAAACGGACTTAATTTTGATAGATACACCAATTGTTTCGATAAAAGATGTTCAAAAAAGTTTTGGGGACTTTAAAGTATTGCGGGGGATTTCATTTTCTATAGAAAATGGTAACGTTGTCGTAATATGTGGCCCAAGTGGTTGTGGCAAAAGCACAATGTTACGATGTATCAATGGCTTGGAGACAATCGATTCAGGAAATATCGTGGTCGACGGGATTTCTGTTAAAGATAAACGTCAGTTGAGAAAACTCCGAACGGAAACCGGTATGGTTTTTCAGCAGTTTAATCTCTTCCCACATAAAACAGTTCTTGAAAATGTTTCGCTTGCACCCATGGATATCAGAAGAATGAATAAAAATGAGGCAGAAGAGTTGGCAGAAAAACTGCTCGATAGGGTCGGAATCTGGGACAAGGCAAATGATATGCCAGCATCATTATCTGGGGGCCAACAGCAGAGGGTTGCAATTGCTCGTGGATTAGCAATGAATCCAAAGCTTATGATGTTTGACGAACCAACTTCTGCGCTCGACCCAGAAATGATTAAAGAAGTCCTTGATGTGATGAGAGATTTAGCTCATGATGGAATGACGATGATTGTGGTTAGCCATGAAATGGGGTTTGCTCGAGAAGTAGCCGATTCGGTGATGATGATGGACGATGGTCAAATAATTGAAGAACAGTCGCCAGCAGAATTTTTTAGTAATCCTCGTGAGCCCCGAACTAAAAAATTTCTTAGTCAAATAATTTCACACTAATATATAGTCAAAAATCATTGCGTTAAGAAAAAATGGGTTACGAATTTCATTTTGAGGTATTTGATAAATATTGGACGTGGATTGCAAGTGGTCTGGGGCTTACTTTATATATATCTTTATTAAGTATGGTTTTTGCTTTAATCACGGGTTTGGCGGTTGCATTACTCAGAATTTCAAAATCCATGCCTCTCGCATTGGTTGCACGAGCTTATATTGAATTTTTTCGCGCTATACCTTTACTGGTTTTCATTATTTGGTTTTACTATGGTCTTGCGATGGCGACGGGCATTAATTTTCAACCCATAATGGCGGGTGTTATCTGTCTCACTATGCAGCATGGTGGTTATTTGGCGGAGATTTACCGTTCTGGAATACAGGCTGTCTCAAAGGGTCAGTGGGAAGCTGCTTATTCTTTAGGTTATTCCCCAACAAGAACTTTCATTAAAATAATTGCCCCTCAAGCTTTTAAAATTGTTATTCCACCGACTGCAAACCAGGGAGTGTCAATGTTAAAGGATTCGGCCTTGGTTTCTGTTATTGGCGTCAATGAGCTTATGAGACAATCTCAAATTGCTACCTCAAATACATTTCGACCTTTTGAATTCTATACAGTTGCTGCATTAATTTATGTTGCATTAGGTCTTGGATTATCTCAGCTAGCAAAAGTTGTTGAGGATCGAATGAAATAACATCACCACATTTGTGGTGTAAATGATAGTATTGGTTGGTTGTGTCTTATTTTTTAACTCATTTCTTAGGAGAAGTAACATGATCAAGATGTTTGCAAAAACATTGCTTTTGATTCTCGCACCAATTTCTTTGCTGTTACCAGGGAGCGTTTCAGCTGATGGACATTCTTTACTGGATGAAATTATTGATAGGGGAACAATTCGTATAGGCTCTACATTGCAGTATCCACCCCAGATGTATAGAGACGATTCCGGAGAGCCTGCAGGTTACGATGTTGAGCTAATGAAAATGCTCGCAAATGATATTGGCGTAGAATTAGAAGTTGTAGACATGGATTTTCCAGGTCTGATTCCAGCCTTACTTGCAAGCAAGGTTGATATGCTTAGCGTAGGATTGGTGAACACGCCAGAGAGAGCCTTATCGTTAGAGTTTACAGACGGCTATGTCCCGTATTCACAAGTTGTGGTTGTGCAAAAGGACAGCACACATGAGGTTATAGGAGATCTAAATGTGAGTGGTATGAAAATCACTGCACTGCTTGGATCAACGGCTGAAAATCTAGCCCAAACAAAGTTCCCTAAAGCGGAAATTATCGGGCTACAGCAACAGGAAGCTATGATGGAAGTGGCTTCTGCTCGAGCAGATGGAGTAGTGTTAGAGGAATATCTAGCCCTACCGTTTGTAGCTAATAATCCAGATAAAGTCCGAGTATTGAATCCTGGGACTCCGTTTTCAGATGCATTTGGCACCTGGGCAGTGCGGCCAGGCGATTATCGATGGTTGCAGTATTTGAATAACTGGATTAGATACTACAAAGCTAAAGGAACAATTGACGCGATGTATGCTGCGATAATTGAACCGACATTTTATAAAACTGACTAATTTAATCAAAGAAGTTGTTTAAATTAAATGACGAGCCTCACTTTGTGGGGCTCGTTTTTTTTAATACCGGTTTATGTCTTTGATCTGGATTGGAGAAATTGGGACACGCGGCGCAAAAAAATTTGATTCATCGATTTTTCCATCAGACTCAGTTGCTAGGATATCCACCAGCAAGGATGCACAATAGCGACCCTGACAACGCCCCATTCCTGCTCGAGTTTGTTGTTTTATTTCGCTGATTGAGCGACACCCGGATTTAATTACTTCACGGATTTGGCCTATAGTTACTAATTCACAGCGACAAATATGAGTTGGTGTTGTGGTTTCTTTGGCGTTGGGTAGTTGAGCTGCATACAACCGCCACAACCCTGATTGAAATCTACGATGTCGACGGAGGGTTTTTTGTGAATGCAGACGTACTTGGGCATAATTTGTGTTTAGTTTACCTACATGAGTTGTGACTATACGCAGTCCAGCAATCGTGCCTTCCTCGCATGCAGCGAAAGCACCTCCTAATCCAGCGCAATCACCTATCGCGTATACATCATCTACTGTAGTTTCGAAGTTTGGAGATCGATTAACTACTAACTGTTTATGGGTAGCATTATAGTGATGTTCACAGCCTAGACTACGGAGTAGGGCATTGGATGGAAGAAATCCATAACCCATACAAACGATATCGGACATGAATGATTGATTATTAATTTTGGACTGTCCTGACGAAATGTTTGAAACCAAGCTCCCATCAATTTTCTGAATAGATGATAAATTACAGTTATACATTAAAGGGATTTTTTTCTTTTTCAAATGCCTTAAGTATTTGAAACCTTGGAATAGGAGCTCAGGTGCTCCACGATACATGTCAAAAATTGATCCGATTGATCCCAAATTAGGTTTTTTAGCTGATTCAGCCACGCCTACAATTTGAGCGCCTGCAGCTTCAAGTTCAAGTGCCACTTGAAGATTGAAAGGACCATTGCCTGCAATGAAGATTTTTTTCCCAGCAAGGACATGATAGGTTCGTAACATAGATTGCGCAGCACCAGTAGTTATTACGCCAGGTAATGTCCATCCTTCAATCGGCATACCTCGCTCGTAGGCTCCAGTAGCAACAATGAGATATTTGGGGGCATATAGGACGTTGCGACCATTCTCGATTACTAAAATTTCTCGGTTTGGAAAACCCGCCCAGACTTGCCCATCTTTGATTACCTGAACTTCAGCCGCCTTCATCCGCTCAATTAGAGTCCGACCTAATTTAACCTGTTTATCCATAGCTGATAAAGAAGAATTTGCATGAATCACGGTTGGTTGCTTCGCATATTGCCCACCCATTCTAGGTCGCTCATCGATCAAAATCACTTTCATACCATTCTCTGCCGCAGCGGATGCTGCTGACATCCCGCCAACTCCACCACCGATTACAAGCAGATCAGGTGTTTCTTTTTTTATATCAATGTCATGTTGATTATTGTTAGTAATAATTGATGGCGCACCAGGAAACTGTTGTCGATTTATTTTCATTCCTTGTGTAACTTTGGTCATACATGCACGCTGATTGGAGATGCCGTCAATTTCAACGAGGCAGTCTTGACAAACTCCCATTCCACAGAAAACCCCTCTTTTTGTTCCATCTTGAGTAATACGGAAGTCAACTATGTCATGAGCCATTAAAGCTGCAGCAACACTATCCTCAGGATATGCGGTTAAACTTTTATCTTCAAATTCAAAATGAACTTGATTACCTGACTCAATTTTTTTCGCGTAAATCGCTCGCATAAAAATTTAGCTTATCCTTATTTTTAAAATCGATTAAATCAATATTCGGTGAATTATGTCAGAACATTGAACTTTAGTGAATTTTTGCCGATTTTCGGCACTAGAACCCTTGACTAACATCACAGTTTGTGAAAAAAACTGGTTTGCACCTATTTTTAAATAGGGAGTGTAAATATGTTATTTAGACCATGCACCAGAAATTTATTCGTCTTATATATTCTTTATTCATTTATGAAAAAAGAGGCACCAGGATGTTGTTCTAAATGATGTATTGCGAAGCATTTGATATGGTGGGTAAATCTATGCATCTCTTAAGTTGTGATCTCAACTAAGACGATCAAATTTTTACATGAAATAAAAATATACTTCCTCCTTAAATTGGTGTTGTAAGTTGTTTCTCACCTTTTTACTCGTTGTTGTCAGCCCTGTCTTTCGAGGCAGGGTTTTTTTCAATGTTCTTTTTGGGTATGATAATTATAGTTATTTTCATTTTTCATCACTAAATTAGGTGATGATGCATAAAGTTGCGTCGAGTTAATATTGATTCAATTTAGATAGCTCGTTAAGATCTGATTAGACGTTAAGTCCCTTAGTTGAAAGAATAAACTCTGTAGTTCTAGGTTTTGAATTTTTTGTATCTAGATAAGGAGAATAACAAAATTTGGCGCAGATCTTAATATGAATTAGCAAAAGTTTTCTTGATAACTTTGTTTATGAACACATTGTGAACATGGTAGTGTGGGAAATTAAGCTATGCAAAAAAAATAATGAACAAATGAATAGCAATAATGTTGTACCACTTTTGATTGCTGCAATTATTCTTAGCGTCGTCACTGCTGTAACAATCGTTGTTAAGATGAATGATTCGATAGTCGACAATGCAGAAAAAATTCAATTAAGCGAGTCACCAAAAGAGTTTAGCATTGATGTTAGGCCTTTTACTGATATTGCAGAAACCGCATTAATTCATGGGCACCAAATATGGAATGATCGACCCGGAGTTGTGGTGTTCGATTACGATCGTGATGGAGATCAGGATTTCTACATTACGTCAGAAACAGGAAAAGCTAATTTTTTGTATGAAAATCAAAATGATGGGACATTTTTTAACGTAGCAAACGAAGCTGGAGTTTCATCCCAACAACATAACAGTACAGGTGCAGTAGCTTGTGATATCAACAATGATGGATATCAGGATCTGTATGTCGGGTCTTGGGGTCTTGTTGGAGACCGGCTCGATTTCCGCTCCCACTTAGATGAATCATTCAGTCAAGATCAGCTTTTTATTAACAACGCAGATGGCACATTCGAAGACATATCTTTTTCGGCTTTTGGTGATGACATAAATTTTCGATCTGCCACCAGTATTGCATGTGCTGACGTTAATAACGATGGTTGGCTAGACATCTATGTGGGGAATCTCTTGGACGATGATTTTCGTTTTCTGGGAACGAGTCATCATGGACATTTCAATATGTTGTACATAAATAATCGGGATATGACTTTTAGTGAACAGGCTTTGCAAGCTGGTGTTAGGGGGTCAGAAATCATTCTTCGCGATAAAAACGGAGACCCAGTCATTTTTTTTGAGGAAGATGGAGCTAAAGGATATGAAGGTTATGACCCAACTATGAAGGATATGTTGGGTAGCCAGATCGGTGATCCCACAGGACAGACGCATGCTGTATTATTTTTTGATTACGATCAAGATGGTGACCCAGATTTGTGGGTTGCAAACGATGGTGATCGTCTATATGTTTATCGCAATGATTCGACAAATCAAGGCATAGAATTTACTGAAGTGAGTCGTGGTTCGGGGATTGATAAAGCTGGCGCATGGATGGGTTTTGCCCTTGCAGATTATGATGGAGACCAAGATATAGATGTATTTGTAGCAAACATGGGTTATCACCCTAGGATGCGTGTGCCTCTGGATAAAATTAACGGCACTTGTGAGTATCATGATCAATTTGAGTGGGGCACATGCTTGCATTTTCTGCTTGAAAATAACGGGGCAATTGCTTTTGCACCTGTCTTGACGCAATTTGAGGATGTTGCCGGAGATATTTATGTGCAGCCAAGTACTCATATGCCGCCGGCTTCTCTTGATGTGAGCAATATATCCAAGCTGCAAAGTATACCAACAGGTCTTGCGGCCTATGATTTTGGATTTGGAGCTACATTTTTTGATTTGGAAAATGATGGAGATCAGGATCTGTATTGGTTAGGTTCAACGGTAGCGCGTGGTAAAGCGCCAGGAGGAAGTTTGTTTCCAAGCGCAGGACGCATGCTTCGTGGTGACGGGGAAGGAAATTTTCAGGATGTGACAGTAGAAACACAGTTGCTAGACATCGTTGGTGTTCGATATGATTTGTTGGTGCAGGATTTCCACCCTAAATCAATTAATATTGATACCGTTTTACATGAGAATGGCAAGGGTTTAGCACATGGAGATTTCAATGGCGATGGCTATGTTGATCTCATTGCAACCAACAGCAGTGGCCCGGAATATATTGAATTCCCTCCAAGAGAAAACACAGGGTTGATTCCTAAACCAGGACCAATTTTCCTTTGGATGAATAGCCGTGGCGATAACAATTGGATTACATTACGTCTCAAAGGCCGAATGGCTGTTGATGGTACGGGCACGAATGCCGATGGCATTGGTGCTAAGGTTATGATTAGCACCAGCCACTCTAATCGTACTGAGCCGCTGATCCAGATTCAGGAGGTGAGGGCTGGATCAAGTTATCTGTCGATGGACAGTGTCGAATTGGAATTTGGCATTGGTGATGCCGAAGTGGTGGATGAGGTAATTGTTGACTGGCCAAGCGGTAGAAAACAGGTATTGAACAATATGCCCGTCAATCGTCAACATCTTATTGTTGAGTCTTCGCGGTAAAGCTAATCGCAAGATATCAGTAGAGCTTTTTCTGGATATCCTTAGGACGGTAAGTATAGTTCCCTTCTAAACGACTGAGTATTCGATCTAATGTTTTGTCGATCTTTAAATACCAGTCTTCTTGATAAAGCTCTTGCAGAGCTTGTTCGTTCAAGCCACCGGTGGTTTGGTGTTCTGAAACTAAAGAGTGGAAATTATGTGTTTTGCTCGTCACACTGAGCGTCGACAACCCCGAAAACATTTCCGAAATATATTTGCTCGCATCTGGTTTGTTTGTACCTTGTTTTATTAGCCAGTCTGTGGTTGTGGCTAGAAAAGCAAAGTAAGGAGCCATTAAAGCTGTTACTGACCACAAAGCTAGGAAAACATCATTACTTTCCACCTCAATGACAGAACCGACCTTGCTCATTAATTTTGTAACTTCGACATCTGGAGGGTAGACGGCTATTGGGCCGAGGCATTCAGCTACCGTTGGCAATGGAACCGCTTGAATGATTTTCGATGCGGGTTTTATTAGATTAATCAAGTTCTCTATGCCGAGGGTGGCAATGAAACTGATGATCTTTTGGTCTGATCTGAAATGGAGTGAAGCTAGCACTTGATGGGCAATTTGAGGTCGAATTGCAAGCACTATCAAGTCGCAATCATTAACAATTTCTTGGTTATCTGTCGCAATGGTGATTTGAGTAAATTCGTTTTTTAGATTGTTGGCATGCTTCCAGTTTCTTGGAGAAACTAGAATTTGTTGTGGAGGTTCGCTGCTCGTGCAGAGCCCGGTAACTACGGCTTTTGTAATCGTACCAGTCCCAATAAAGCCTAGTTTCATAGCAACTTAATCTGCATATTTTTCTGTCACGGCCAAACCCATTTTTTAATTAGTTGATCCACCCCAAATGTCGCCTACTACGAAACCTTCAGGGAACGGATCATCGGTATCGATTACATATTGAGCGAAGCCGGTAATCCAAGCACTGCCTGTAAGTCTTGGTACCACTGCTTTGTAGGGACCGACTGTAGCTTCGCTGAGTAGACGCCCTATAAACACTGTATCAAGAATTCCCTCATGGCGAAAGTCTTGACCAAGTTCTAGCTTGCCTTTGGCATACAGGGTTGCCATTTTTGCACAGGTGCCGGTGCCGCATGGAGATCTGTCGATGGCACCTGTCCAAGTCTCAGGACGATTCCAGTCAAGTTCCCCCGTTGATACAACAACAGCATTTTTAAGTGTATTATTTCTATTTTTTGTTTTGTCCGAGATTACAATAATTGTTGGCCCTGCAATTTCCGGGTTGTCTGGATGCACAACAGGTAATTGTTCGCTTGCCGCTTGTTTTACCATTTCTCCTTTTTGTGCAATAACAGCACCGTTTTCTGGTGCAATAGTTAGCCCTAACGCCGCCGCTTCCACAATGGCAAACAACATGCCGCCATAGGCGATATCCACTGTTACCGGTCCGATATTTGGCACCTCTATGGTTTCATCAAGGTGGATTGCAAATGCTGGAACGTTTTCAAAAGTCACACTTTTTACCTTGTTTTCGCTTACCTCGGCATTAACATGTACCAGTCCGGCCGGAGTTTCAAGTGTAAGCTTGGTGATAGGTTCAACAGCAGGTACCATTCCGGTCTCGATCAGCGCGGTGACAACACAAATTGTGTTCGAGCCGGACATCGGTGGATACTCAACTTGTTCCATGATTACAAATCCAAAGTCTGCGTCTGGATGCGAAGATGGGAGTACAAGATTACAGTTTGCAGCCGGATAGCCACGAGGCTCTCTCAGCATTCGTTTACGAAGTCCATCACCTTTGGTTGCCAAAAACTGCATTTTATCAAACATTGTTGTGCCTGGCACATCAACCACACCACCGACTATTACTCGACCGTGTTCACCGCAAGCGTGAAGGTCGATGGCATGAATCATCTGGGATAATTTCATCGATCATGTTCTCCAAGTAAAAACAGTTGGCATTTTAAGAATTTTTTGTCACAGCTATTTATATACATTTGTGTTTTACATGTCTTTCAGTATTAAGAGAAAATTGCTGTCGAGATCAATTTGCCCCGATATTCTATAATAGTGCTATACATATATGTAACGTAAGTCAATTTAGCGAAACATTTGTCTCTTTCCGATAGAGGAGAAAGGTCGAACTTTTTAACCTCTGGTTCGCATGAGAGGCATTTAATCAGACACGAGAAAATGCAAATGACCGAGATGTCCGGATTTGTTCAGACTAAATCTTTTTTTCGTCTTGATACTGATCTAAAAAAGAGACGGTATGTGGGCTCTGTAGCAGCTCTTGTTTTGCTGATTTTATTTCTTGGATTTAATCGTATCCCGAAGCTGGATACTGTAGAGGCAGATCTTGCTATTGCGACTTCGCCCATTGCACAGTGCTTTCAAGGATTTTGCATAGAAAACGTCGATGACTCAACTCTCTGGGACCGATGGTGGAATTTTTCTCTAACTTATCTCAATTTGGTTTGGATAGGTATGGTGTTTGCCTTTATGATGGCAGGAATTACTGAATCGTTTATTTTCCCCCGTAATACCGAAGAACGTTTTCGAGGACATGGTTTTAGCGGTGTTTTAAAGGGAGCAGTGATTGGACCCGTTATGGCGCTTTGTTCAGCTTGCATCGTGCCTGTTGCCACCGCATTTCGTAGACGAGGAGCGGGTATTGAGGCCACGGTCGCAATTACTCAAGGTTCGTCAACCATGAACCTACCAGCACTAATAATGGCCTCGATGGTGTTTATACCTTTGATTGGTGGTAGTCGTATAGCTTTAAGCGTTCTTGGAACGTTGTTACTAGGACCGATCGTTGCCAGTGTAGTCAAAACTGTAAAACAAAATACTCTTAAAATCGAATCTTCACGTGTTGAATCTAAGCCAGACGGCATTACATGGCGGGAATCACTATTTACCTCTTCAATACAGTTTCTTCGTGCGACTGTTCGTCAGGCATTGAGATTAGGGCCTGTTATGGTTATCGCTGGATTTGCTAGCGGTTTAGCCATTCAATGGGTAAGCCCACAGACGGTTACAACCTGGATAGGCGATGATATTTTAGGGATCCTAGTTGCAGCTACTTTAGGAATTTTAATTAATGTGCCCTTGATGTTTGAGATTCCTTTGGTTGCTGCTATGTTGTTGGCAGGAATGGGTACAGCGCCAGCAGGAGCTCTTTTGTTCACAGCGGCAGCAGGTGGGCCTATCACTTACTGGGGGTTATCTAAAGTTATACCAGTAAAGGGGGTAGCTACTCTAGCAATTTCGACGTGGGCCTTAGGAGTTATTGGTGGAACATTGTTGTTAGCCATCACGTCGATAATTGAGGAAGATCGTGAATTTTCCTTTCGCGCTGATTACTCTGTGGAAACTCATAGTGCTGTTTTACTGCCGCCACCACGTTCTGAAGCAGAGAAAAAAATAAGTGTTTTCTGGGAGGGAAGTGAAGGCCGACGGCAAGAGTCGAGCAACCTGAATTCTGAATTAATTGAATCAACAGAGCGGTTAATCAAGGAAAGGGATTTTTCGAACGAATTTAAAGATTTGAGTCAATCTCAAGCTGCCCCGAGACAGATCGTTTTACGACTGCATATCCCGTCTGACGAAAGTCGGTCTTCGACAGATGACAAGATTGGACCAAAGATTGTTGTGTCTGTTGATTACTATCAATCCCATAGTTTGGTTGATTTAGGAGAACAGTTGCCAATTGCGGGACAAGATTTGGGTGACGGAGAATGGATGTACAGGATTGATTTGGAGGAAGGGGCTGTCGTCAAAAATCTAGTGATATCTTGGCCGTCTGGTGTTGAACAAAGGATCTTTGAACCTTCGACTAGCAGGCCCGTTGTAGTTGTTCATGATCCATCCAAATTCTAAGCTGTCTCAATTGATCAACTTGTACGTTATATGAGTTTAATGACGCGTAATCAAATAAAACAGTCGGTTTTTTTTCAAAATTGGTTCATTAGCATGAGTCTGTTTTTGTTATTTTTTACACCATTCGGAGTTGATGCCTTTAACGAAAGACACTTAAAAACGATTTCAGATGCAGGTCACTGTAAACGGTGTGATTTGAGGGGCGCCTTTCTTGCTGGCTCTGTAATAGTCGAAGGTGATCTAAGTCGTGCAAGACTTCAGGGTGCAGATTTACAGGGAGTTTATTTTCAAGGCGTAAAGCTCTATAAAGCCGATTTGACATCGGCAGATCTATCTGGTGCGTATCTTGTTGAATCCGACTTCTCTAAGACTAAGCTTGTTAATGCTAGATTGGAGGGATCCAATCTTACGGGAACAATGTTGCGTGATGCAGATCTTAGTGGGGCCTCACTTGAAAATGCCAATGTAACTCGGGCTGTGTTAACTGAAGCGAATCTAGAAGGTACCAATTTTTCTGGCGCAGTTTTACTTCGTGCTGACCTTAGTGGAGCCGTTGGTAATCCGCTATATATGGAAGAAGCAATTATTTGTTATGTAATCCAGAACAACGGTACCATAAGTAATTGCGACTTGACCGAATCAGATTTGAGTGACATGAATCTCAGTGGAGTTGACCTCAGCGGGGTAAATCTCGCTAGAGTCAAACTCGCGGATTCGTACCTTACTCGAGCTGATTTATCTGCTGCAAACTTAACGAGTGCGAATTTGGCTGGCGCTAGGCTAAATGGTGCAAATTTGGGTGGGGCGAATCTCTCTCATGCTGATCTTTCGGGAGCGGACTTAAGTGGGTTCGAGACAAATCTTCGTAATAGCACACTGCGTTCAGCAAATCTTTATGCTGCAAATCTTCGAGCAGTAGATTTATCTTTCTCAGATTTGAGCTATGCTAACCTTGTTAATTCGGATCTAAGTGGAATATTCCTATTTGGTGCGTCCTACCGAGGTGCTAAATTGGAAAATGTAAATTTAACACGAGCAAATCTATCTGGTTCTGATTTATCCAGAACTCTATTAAATGGTTCTGATCTTTCATTTTCTGATCTCTCCGATGTTAATCTTGAAGGAGCAGATCTCGTTAGTGTATCAATGATAGAAGCACAACTTACGGGAGCAAATCTTCGAAAAGTGTACATGAGCGGAGTAGGAGCTAATTTTATCCGGGCAAAACTTGTCAGAGCACGTTTCTCAGACGCTTATCTCAAAAAGGTGGATTTCAGTGGAGCTGATCTGCAGGATGCTGATTTTACGGGGGCTGATCTGACAGCGGTTAATTTCACTGACGCTAATTTGATAGGTGCTTCCCTAAAAGGTGCAAAAATTGATCGCATTGTACTTTGTGGCACTGTCATGCCTAATGGGGAAATAGAGAATAAAGGTTGCCTATAATAATTGTTAGGCATGATTTAATCAAAGTGTTAGGACGAAGGTTTTCTAAGCTCTGGCCAGACGAAACCAGCGATAATCATGACAATTATGCCTTCAACTGCTACGATAGTTAGCCCATTTACTGTGCCAAATTGTTCTGCCATATATCCAACATGCAAAGAGCCAATAGGGCCCGTACCAATACAGACCGTAAGCAAACCCAGTACACGAGCGCGAAGGTGCGAGGGGGTTTCAATAAGGAGGAGAGTAACCTGCATAGTACCAAAGCCAGCTAGTCCGAAACCTCCCACGGCCAAAAGGATTAGAGACCAATAGAAATTGCTTGAAAGAATAAAGCTAAGTATTGCTAGGGACAGTAAGATAGAACCCCAAAAATAATATCGCCGGTATTGCCTTTGTGGTCCATAGATCGAAATTAGTAATGCACCGACAAACCCACCAAGGCCATTGGCTGAAAGTAGTATTCCATTTAAAGAAGGGTTTAATCTAAGTATGTCAATGCCCACAACCGGTACCAGTCCATATAAAGCCAATATGAATACGTTCATGATCATGGTAATCACGAGTGTTGCTAATACTACTCGATTTGATCTCGCATATTGTAGACCTTCTTTAATTTCAGACAGCAAATTATTTTTCTTATGCGCTCCTACAGAAGATGGCAGTATTATTCTGCGTGTCATCATATAGGCTAGGATAAAACAGAAACCGATAGACCAATACACTCCCGTTAAAGCTGTGTTCTCGTAAAGTATCCCCCCAAATAATGGCCCCAATAACATAGCCAGCATTAAAAGAGTTATATCAAGACTCATTGCTGGTCCTAACGTTTTTTCTACTGCTACTTCGCCAATTGCCTTTCGTCGGACGACGTTATCGAGAGTCAATCCGATTCCGGTAACGAAAGCACCCAGAAAAATGTGCCACGCCTCGATTGTTCCAATCCAAGAGAGCAGTCCTAATCCGAGAAAAAAGATTGCAAGGATCCAATAACCAATGGAGAGTAGTGTCAGAGTAGGGTAGCGATCGGATATAGCGCCCGCAAGACTACCTAGTACCACCATCGGCACCATTCGTACCGCTAGTAGAGCCGTAACCATTAACGGTGATTGGGTTATTGAGAAAATATAAATAGAGGTGGCAAGCTGTTCTACACCAAACACTATCCAATGAATAAGGCCAGCAGACCAGAGCCTTCTGAAATTCTGATTCGCCAGTAGCGCAAGGTTTCTTTTGCTTTGACTGATTGACTGACTATTTGTTATCAAAAAAAATAGTTAAAAAAAATTTTCATAGAGTGGCTTTTGTGGAAAAAAATAGGTTGGTTAATTATCAGGTTAAGCTAGACTATTTTTTACAAACACACCATTGGCGATCACTATTGGCATATGTTCTCCCTCATTCTGCAAGACATCTAAGTCCTGAGTAGGATCTCCATCGATCACCAATAGGTCCGCAAAGGCGCCGGGCGCAATTACCCCCAATTGATTTTCCATTCGAACAATCTCTGCATTGATTATTGTGGCGTTTTGAATTGCCTGGATTGGGCTCATCACTTCATTGTGAACCAAGAGACCTTCAGGTTGATAGGATTTTGGAGACCAACAGAGGTCAGTCCCATAGCCAATTTTTACCCCCGCCTGCATCGCTATTTCCAGTGATTTCACTCCAGCCTCAAGGACTTCCTGATTTTTTCTTTCACTGTCTTTTGACCAACCAAAAGATGGCCCGTATTTAGCGTCTGCGCGGTAAGTGACAAGAGTTGGAACCAAATATGCACCGTGTTTCGCCATTACTTTGGCTGTCTTTTCGTCAAGAAAATTTCCGTGCTCTATTGTTCGAACACCACACTCAACAGCCCGTCGTATCCCGTTTGTATTGTAAACATGAGACATCACATATCGGCCAGCTCGTGTGGCTTCATCGACGATAGCGAGAATCTCATCGGTAGAATACTGGAGATGATGAAGTTCATCTGCTGGTGAACTTACCCCACCCCCAGCCATAATTTTGATTTGATCAGCACCATGTCGGATTTCTTCACGAACTGCATGTCGGACAGCGTCAACACCATCCGCGATCCGAGCAACACCCATAGAAGCGTTCATACAGCTACAGAAGTCTGCTTTCCCACGATGGTCACCATGACCTCCAGTCTGGCTTAGTATACGACCGGAAACAAACATGCGAGGTCCTTCAAAATGCCCATTCTCAACAGACATTTTATGTCCATAGTCAGCTCCACCCGCATCTCTGATTGTGGTAAATCCTCGTTGCACCATGCCTCGAAGGTGGGTTGAGCTACGTGCTGTCATTTCTGACGGAAGAACAGATTGATTGTCATTGAAACCGCTGATAAATACGTGGGCGTGGCAATCAATTAGTCCTGGCATTAATGTTCTGCCTCCAAGATCGATTTTTTCAGCATCTGGAGCATTAATTGCCTCCTTTGAGACTTCAATCACGCGATTTTCGTCAATCAGAACCTGAAGACCACTCTTTAAAATCCCTTCTTTAGTATCCAGCAGGGCATGATTGCCTAATATGTATTTACCCATTTTTTCTCCCAGTTCAACTGTTGAATCAGCAAGCAGTCTCTCTTAATAAACGTTTAGGTTATCATTGTAGTGTGAAAGCCGTTCGGTAGTCTCGGACCACGAACCGTCGTCTGCAATTATCACACCATAGTTGTCTCGAGCCGAGTCTTTCGATATGTACTCGTTCTTTAGATCGTCAAGAATTTTATCTATATCTCTTTCATATGGATGTCCCCAGCCACCACCACCTGCGCTGAAATTAGCAAAAGATTCACCTTTTTTCATGAAGGTTCGATACATACCTACGTGTATTTCTTTATCTGTGCCAGGCCAGACAATCATTTCATTTCGACTGGGTTCTCCACCCCCTTTTAGCGCCCAAGGAAGTGTCTTTGACTTTTTTCCCTGAGAAATGATTTCGGCATCAGCAGCAAATGAAACATCTCTTCGAACGCCAAGGCCACCCCGATGCAGTCCCGGTCCAGCGGAATCGGTGATCAATTCCAATCGTTCGTGAAATACATTGGATTTGTGTTCTAAAACTTCAATCGAAGTATTTCGACTCGAACTGCCAGATGGTTGTTGTACCGCATCAGCACCGTCGTGGAGGTAGGTGCCGCCCCATCCAATGCCTTCGTTATTACTCACAATGAATTGCTTGCCTGTTTGGTACTGAACGCCCATTGACATGAATCCGGGCTCGTCTCCACCAGAGGATGCCGGAATGGATTCCACTGCCTGAGACAGGGCCTTAGCAATGAGTTCAAAAGCCACCATTTGTGCCCAACCCATATAGGTTGAGGCAGGATAAACAGCGTGAAACAAGTTGCCTTCTGGAGCGATGACCTCGAGTGGCGCGTAGTGGCCATGATTGCTTGGTAAATGAGGAGTTGTGAGGTATTTGAAATACGTTTTGGCCATGGTTATGGTTGCTCCAATCGGCATATTGTTTGGTCCTCTTACCATCGGATCCGAAGCGCTGTAATCGGCGATAAACCGGTCGCCGTCAATGGTCACTTTGACAGCCATCCGAATCATGTCATCGGTGATGCCGTCATCATCAAGCCAATCATGAGCTTCCCAGGTGCCATCTGGAAGTTTTCGAACGGCCTCTCTGGCTTCGTTTTCCGAATGCTGAATCAGTGTATCTAGCGCTTCATGAATTAAGTCTGCGCCAAATTTATCGTATGCTTCTTTAACGCACCGCTCGCCTGTTCTGATGCTTGATACCATGGCGTTAAAGTCACCAATCACAGCGTCTGGTAGGCGTGAATTGAACTTAATAATGCTCATCAATTCTTCGTCCACGCTTCCCTTTTTGACGAGTTTAACTGGGGGAAGGATCAGTCCTTCCTGATGCATATCTGTTGAATCGATGACGTATCCTGAATCCTTGGCTCCTATATCAAGCCAATGTGCGCGCACACAGAGGTACATTTCTGGGCCTTCGATTCCGGGTATAAACACCGGGGCCATCAGTAGGGCATCGGGGGCATGTGCTGAACTCCAGTAGGGGTAGTTCATCATGACGATGTCGCCTTCGTCAAATTGCTCTGGACTGATATAGTCCAGCACTTTACCAATCGCATAATCGTTGGCACCAATAAAGGATGTGATCCCAGCGGCCTCTGAGATCATGCGTTTAGATCGATCGGCTATTGAAATGCCGAAATCGAGTACCTCATATATGACCGCATTGACGGCTGTTCGTACCAGCGTTCGCCGCATTTGTTCTGCCCCAGAGAGGAACAGATTACGGATAATTTCAATATCGGCTGGCGAGCATTGTTTTTTATTCATTTATTTTTAACCACCATAACATAAGGATAAATGATTTGAGCAATTTATCCTTTCTGAAGGTGTGAAAGCCGTTCGGTAGTCTCGGACCACGAACCGTCGTCTGCAATTATCACACCATAGTTGTCTCGAGCCGAGTCTTTCGATATGTACTCGTTCTTTAGATCGTCAAGAATTTTATCTATATCTCTTTCATATGGATGTCCCCAGCCACCACCACCTGCGCTGAAATTAGCAAAAGATTCACCTTTTTTCATGAAGGTTCGATACATACCTACGTGTATTTCTTTATCTGTGCCAGGCCAGACAATCATTTCATTTCGACTGGGTTCTCCACCCCCTTTTAGCGCCCAAGGAAGTGTCTTTGACTTTTTTCCCTGAGAAATGATTTCGGCATCAGCAGCAAATGAAACATCTCTTCGAACGCCAAGGCCACCCCGATGCAGTCCCGGTCCAGCGGAATCGGTGATCAATTCCAATCGTTCGTGAAATACATTGGATTTGTGTTCTAAAACTTCAATCGAAGTATTTCGACTCGAACTGCCAGATGGTTGTTGTACCGCATCAGCACCGTCGTGGAGGTAGGTGCCGCCCCATCCAATGCCTTCGTTATTACTCACAATGAATTGCTTGCCTGTTTGGTACTGAACGCCCATTGACATGAATCCGGGCTCGTCTCCACCAGAGGATGCCGGAATGGATTCCACTGCCTGAGACAGGGCCTTAGCAATGAGTTCAAAAGCCACCATTTGTGCCCAACCCATATAGGTTGAGGCAGGATAAACAGCGTGAAACAAGTTGCCTTCTGGAGCGATGACCTCGAGTGGCGCGTAGTGGCCATGATTGCTTGGTAAATGAGGAGTTGTGAGGTATTTGAAATACGTTTTGGCCATGGTTATGGTTGCTCCAATCGGCATATTGTTTGGTCCTCTTACCATCGGATCCGAAGCGCTGTAATCGGCGATAAACCGGTCGCCGTCAATGGTCACTTTGACAGCCATCCGAATCATGTCATCGGTGATGCCGTCATCATCAAGCCAATCATGAGCTTCCCAGGTGCCATCTGGAAGTTTTCGAACGGCCTCTCTGGCTTCGTTTTCCGAATGCTGAATCAGTGTATCTAGCGCTTCATGAATTAAGTCTGCGCCAAATTTATCGTATGCTTCTTTAACGCACCGCTCGCCTGTTCTGATGCTTGATACCATGGCGTTAAAGTCACCAATCACAGCGTCTGGTAGGCGTGAATTGAACTTAATAATGCTCATCAATTCTTCGTCCACGCTTCCCTTTTTGACGAGTTTAACTGGGGGAAGGATCAGTCCTTCCTGATGCATATCTGTTGAATCGATGACGTATCCTGAATCCTTGGCTCCTATATCAAGCCAATGTGCGCGCACACAGAGGTACATTTCTGGGCCTTCGATTCCGGGTATAAACACCGGGGCCATCAGTAGGGCATCGGGGGCATGTGCTGAACTCCAGTAGGGGTAGTTCATCATGACGATGTCGCCTTCGTCAAATTGCTCTGGACTGATATAGTCCAGCACTTTACCAATCGCATAATCGTTGGCACCAATAAAGGATGTGATCCCAGCGGCCTCTGAGATCATGCGTTTAGATCGATCGGCTATTGAAATGCCGAAATCGAGTACCTCATATATGACCGCATTGACGGCTGTTCGTACCAGCGTTCGCCGCATTTGTTCTGCCCCAGAGAGGAACAGATTACGGATAATTTCAATATCGGCTGGCGAGCATTGTTTTTTATTCATTTGGCTCTCCTTACAGTCAGGAGTCCTAGTTCATCTGGCATTGCCTCTTGCCCTCCATGAATCACAGTGATCGCCGTATTTTCTTTGATCACTATTGGTCCTTCTACAGTCTGTTTAGGTACCAGAGATTCACGATCTACAACTGGGGCTTCAACGAAATTTCCGGAGGAGTAGTCGAAAAAGCGTGTAGTTATTACCTCTTTTTTAGACGACTTCTGTTTTATGATTCTTGAAAGTTCAGGTTTTCTAACCTCTCCGATTATTCTTGATCGAACTGAGACTACCTCCATTTTTTCATCAAATTTGTGTCCGTAGCGTTCGCTGTGAATTTTATTGAATGAGTCCTCTATGATTTCGATTGGGCTATCTTCCGTAATTTCCACATCAAGAGTATGTTCTTGCCCTTGGTAGCGTAGGCTAAGATATTTTCTCACACTTACAGGAATACGACCCTCGACCTGTTCCAGCATAATATTTTGAGCATCAGTCGCTATTTCGTTTATTTGGCTTTGAATATCCGGCAACGTGTTTTTGTTCAAGGGTAAGAGTATCGTTTTTGAGTTTTGGTACTCTAAATCACTTGTAAGCATACCCCAAGCTGAGAAGAGTGCTGGCACGGGTGGAATGACGACCTCAGGTATATCTAATTCCAGCGCTATCATGGGTGCGAACATTGGGCCACCTCCCCCAAAGCCTACAAGACTGAATTCTCTTGGATCGAGTCCACGCTCAACTGTGATTTCCCGAACAGCTGCAACATTTTTTGATACCATAATTCTAAAGATACTCGATGCAGCTTCTTCAACTGACATTTTTAATGGGCCACATATTTTTTCTTGCAATGCCTTTTCAGCCAAAGATTGGTTAATATGCATTTCACCGTTAAGAAACCATTCGGGTCGTAAGTATCCGAGTATTAGGGCCGCATCGGTGACTGTTGGCTCTGTTCCGCCACGCTCATAACACGCTGGGCCGGGATCAGCTCCCGCACTTTGAGGGCCAACCTTCAGCAGGTCTTGATCAAGCCAGGCTATTGAGCCACCGCCAGCACCAATGGTGCGGATATCAAAGATTGGAATTAATACAGGCATATGATCGATGTCTGCCTCATATACTTCAGAGGGTCTCCCCTTAGTGAACA
>CAYFJI010000017.1:0-25731 GCA_964343365.1 uncultured Acidiferrobacteraceae bacterium | reverse complement strand
CCCAAGTAGCGCTTATCATTTGCGAGATACTGTCTTGTCTGATCCAGGCCTTGTTGGATCAGAAATAGAATTGTGGTTTCCTGCTGATGATGATATCGACATGCTCAACAAAGGTCACATTGATCGTTCAGTACCCGAGAGTCAACGCAGGGTAACAGATCAGAAAATAGCTTGGATAGACAAGCTGACTTCAGAGGGGCGTGTAAAGAAGCGTTTTAACTGGATATTTTTTAATTCCGGAGATTCAAGGGAGCCAGAGCTTGCAGGTATTGGTGGTGCTCTCATTGGGTCATTGTTGACCTTAATAGTGACTCTTTTGTTATCTTTTCCAGTAGGAATGGCTACCGCAATCTATCTAGAAGAATTCGCACCAAAGAATCGATGGACAGATCTAATCGAGATAAATATAAATAACCTCGCAGCTGTGCCATCCATCGTTTTTGGATTGCTCGGGCTAGCCGTGTTTTTAAATTTTTTCCATCTTCCTCGATCTGCACCGATTGTTGGTGGTTTAGTGCTTACTCTGATGACGTTGCCGGTTGTAATTATTGCAGGTCGTGCTGCTTTGCAATCAGTTCCACCATCAATCCGAGAAGCGGCTCTTAGTATGGGCGCCTCAAGAATGCAAGCAACATTTGATCATATTTTGCCATTGGCGGTGCCTGGTATGTTGACTGGTACTATTATTGGTATGTCTCGGGCGCTGGGTGAAACTGCGCCACTATTAATGATCGGTATGGTTGCTTTTATCGTTGACATCCCGGGGAGCTTCACCGATCCTTCAACAGCTCTACCAGTCCAAATTTATCTTTGGTTAGACAGTCCAGAGCGGGCTTTTGTGGAGAAGAGTTCAGCAGCAATTATGGTTCTATTGCTATTTTTGATTACAATGAATTCTCTTGCGGTGTTTTTGCGAAGCAAATTCGAGCAACGCTGGTGAACAATGTAATAGTATGGCAACATATAACTAGAGATTCCGATATTTATGACTACGAACAACTCATCTCTAGAAAATAAAGAACACAAAGAAATTGATAGTGTTCTTAATAGTTCTTATCCTCGTGAGCATCGGAGTACAGTTGGCATGTATGAAAGTAAAACACCGAGGATGAAATGCCGAAATCTGAATGTTTTCTATGGTGAAAGCCAAGCAATTTTCGATGTTTCCCTTGATATAGGTAAGCACGAAGTGATCGCAATGATTGGGCCTTCTGGTTGCGGAAAGTCGACTTTAATTCGTTGCCTTAATCGGATGAACGACACCATTCCAGCCTGTCGTGTCACCGGTACAATAGAAATGGATGGTGAGGATATTAATAAGAAAGATGTTGATGTGGTGTTGTTACGCTCTAGGGTCGGAATGGTATTTCAGAAACCAAATCCTTTCCCTAAGTCGATTTACGAGAATGTTGCTTACGGACCAAGAATTCATGGGTTAGCAGATAACCGCGATCACTTGGATGAGATCGTTGAGACTTCGTTAAAAAGAGCAGGTTTGTGGAAAGAAGTTGTTGACCGGATGAGTGAGCCTGGTACTGGATTGTCTGGTGGGCAACAGCAGCGACTGTGTATTGCACGAGCGATTGCGGTGAGTCCTGAAGTAATATTAATGGATGAGCCATGCTCTGCCCTAGATCCGATTGCCACCGCGCGAATTGAAGAATTAATCGATGAATTGCGTCATAATTATGCAATTGCAATTGTAACTCATTCAATGCAACAGGCAGCACGAGTCTCTCAACGAACCGCTTATTTTCACTTGGGAAATTTAATAGAAGTCGGTGAGACTGAGCTAATTTTTACTAGCCCTCGTCATCAACTTACAGAAGATTACATTACAGGTCGATTCGGTTAATTATTTTTATAGGAGACATATTTTGGTAGATCCAAAAGAAGGTCACATTGTCAAACGATTTGATGAAGAGATGCAGGAACTGCATGATATGGTGCTGAAAGCGGGAGGTTTAGTGCGTGATCAGATTCGTCGTGCTGTAAGAACTCTGCAAGATGAGGATGCAAATGCAGCAAGGTCAGTCATTGCCCGAGATGCAAAAGTAAATGCGGTTGATAATCAGGTTGAAAGCGCAATTGAACAGATTCTAGCAAGGCGTCAACCGATGGCATCTGATCTTAGGGAAATTATCTCTATCGGTAAAATAATCGGCGATCTCGAACGTGTTGGGGATGAAGCTATAAAAATAGCTCGTCTAACCATTCATTTTTTTGAAACTGATTCGAGTGCACCGAATTATCAGTTATTGCAAGGAATGTCGGGTACCGCTCGTTTGGTAGAAAGAATGTTGCAGGAATCACTTGATGCGTTTGATCAAAGGGATGTACAGAAAGCGTGTGAAGTGATTCGTCTGGATATGGAGCTCGATGGAGAGTTTAGAACATCTTTGAGACATCTTATGACTTTCGTCTTAGAAGATGCTAGAACGATTGGTCATTTTATTGATGTAGTTTTGGGTGTACGAGCTCTTGAGAGAATTGGTGGGCATGCCAAGAATATCGGTGGCCGAGTTATCTATGTTGCGACTGGTTTAGATGTGCGTCATGAAGACTACGAAACCATTGTCCAAGAACTTGGATTAACTTAAGGATTTCTCGGCTAGGATTGATTTTTCTCTATCTCTCAAGGACAGTCCCACCGATTACGCGATCTTTTGATTAGGTCTGGGCTAAAGATAACTGATGGGATTAATTTCTATTGTCAAACGATCAGGTGCCTCAGGTTATGGTTCATCCACTACAGCTGAGCAAGTTACAGATGGGCTAGATCTGAGAGATAAGATTTACATTGTGACAGGATGTAATTCTGGTTTGGGCAAAGAAACCGTCAGGGTTTTGGCTCTGAGAGGAGCTAGCGTGTTTGCTTTGTCAAGGACATTCGATAAGGCTCAGCGAGTAGCTGACGAAATTAGTGGCTTAATTTTTCCCATCGAATGTGATTTGTCAGAACCTAGAAGTATTCGGTCTGCGATTAGTTGCATTAGGAAGGAAAATGTTGAAATTGACGGACTGATCGCTAATGCAGGCATTATGGCTCTCCCAAAACTCAACACGAAATACAATCTTGAACTGCAGTTTCTTACAAACCATGTTGGTCATTTTATTTTAGTTACGGAACTTCTGAATAACCTGAAAGAACAAGGTCGAATAGTGATGGTCTCTAGTGCGGCACATGAAATGGTTCGTTCTAATGGCATCAATTTTGATAACCTTTCAGGTGATTATGGATATTCTCCTTTTGGATCATATGGGCAATCCAAACTTTGTAACTTACTTTTTGCGAGACATCTTGCGACTCGTTTAAAAAACTCTGGACGAACATCAAATGCCGTGCATCCTGGAGTGATATTAACCCCACTAATTAAGAATGTGAGTCCTATCATGCGAATCGCCGGGAATATAGTAAGCCCAATTTTTATGAAGAATGTTGAGCAGGGGGCAGCGACACAGGTCTACGTAGCCACAAATCCAAATCTTAATAATACAACTGGAAATTATTTTGCTGACTGCAATATAAAACGACCAAGTCCATTAGGAAGTGACGTAGCTTTGGCGACCGAGCTTTGGGATAGAACTGAGACTATCGTTGATAGTTTACCATGATTATTTGTCTAGAAAACAGCTTCGAGTGGAGGTTAATTCTAGGTTATTGAATATTTTTGTGACGAAATCGAATGTTATAAAATTTGAATCGATAGATAAATTATTTTGAAGTAGACTTAAACAGTTATTTTTCGGGCCAACCAAACATTCGTACTAGACAAAATATTTTTTTGCACAATAAGAATGAATGAAGAAAAATTTTTAGATCAGACTAATGAACCAGTATCCGACTTTCTTGAGAAAGATGAATTTTGGTTATATGATTTACGTGTTGAGGTAGTGCAGGGCGATAAGCCCCTTATTTGCAATCATGAAGTGGGTGCTTATTTTGTGGTGGAAGGTGAAAATCTTGTATTTAAGGAAGGCCAAAATTTCCCAATGTATTCGATTTGGGCTGTTTTGCCTTTTCTTCCAGCCAAACAGCGTAATACAGATGGTAACGATTGGATGACCACAGATTCTGAAATTGCATGCCCAGATCCTTATTGCGGCGGGTTATTTCGTATTACAAGGATTGGGCGACGAAAATTTAGACTCTCTGAAACAACAGGCCTTCCTTTGCTTCGTGGTACTCCGTATTGGGATGGAGCTAGCGGTGGATAGTAACACAAGGCCTGGAAACCGAAGTAAAACTGTAGCATTGCGCCACGATTATAGTATTTCACGAGTCATTAATGGTGGATGGCAATTAGCTGGGGGGCATGGCCCAATTGATCGAAGTTCTGCAGTTGAAGGTTTCGAACAATTTTTGTTTTCTGGTGTCAATACTTTCGATTGTGCTGATATCTATGACGGAGTTGAAACTATGCTTGGCGAGTTTGTTGCTAATATTCGGAAAAAGTATAGTGATGAGATCGCGAGCCAAATAAAAATACATACAAAATTTGTACCGGACCTTAATGAGCTAGCCACTTGCGATGAAATTTATGTAGAAAAAATTATTGATAGGTCATTAAATCGTTTAAAAGTTGATCAATTGCATCTAGTTCAGTTTTTTTGGTGGGACTTATCTATTGGTTCTCCAGTAACGGTTATGTCTTCGTTAAAGCGTCTACAAGAAAAAGGAAAAATTCGTTATCTGGGTATTACTAATTGGGATGCTAAAGATGTGAAATTATTTTTAGATGCGGGGATGGAAATTGTATCTGCGCAAGTACAATACTCAGTTTTAGATCAGCGACCAAAAAATAATCTGGTCGCTTGGTGTGAAAAGAATGATGCTAAGTTGTTATGTTATGGCACACTTGCGGGAGGGTTTCTTAATGAATCTTGGTTAGGAGTGCCAGATCCAGGCTTTACATTCGAAAATCGTTCATTAATTAAATACCGCCTTATTATTGATGAATTCGGAGGTTGGGCTTCATTCCAAAATTTACTTTTAACCCTAGAGAAGTGCGCAAAAAAGCATAATCGTTCAATAAGCGCGATTGCTACTCGGTATGTTCTCGAACAACCTCAAGTAGCAGCAGCAATCATTGGGTCTCGCAGTGCGGCTAGATTGACAGATACTCTTTCCGTTTATGATTTTGAGCTTGATTCAGAAGACCATGCGTTGATTGAGATAATACTCGATGAAAGCAAGGGTCCCAATGGTCCTGTGTATGGCCTCGAGAGTGACAGAAAGGGGCGGCATGGGTCAATTATGAAATATAATCAAAGCAATCTTTAGGTTTCGTTTAGCGCAAGTCACCTAATACCGAATTTAACGCTGTTAAGCTTGCAGCCCCTAGTTTTTTACTACGATCTGATGACCATCCAGTAAATTCATTTTTAGAGTGTTCTGCATCTTTGAATGGTTGTTCTACAAGAATACTTAAACATTGGTATTTTTCGCCGATATAATTCCATGCCATTCTTAGGTCAGGGTTTTGAGGGGGGCCGCCAGGGTATTCGTAACCTCTTTTGTAGTCAGGATTTGCTATTTGGAGCCCCTCCTGAAATTTTCGAAAATTTCTTATCATTCGATTAGTCACCGATGGCACCTCAAGAGGCCCCCCTAAAAATACGTATGGAAGCTCTTCTTCTCCATGGACATCCATAAAAAAATCGACCCCAGTTTCACTCATCTTTTCTTGAACCATTAAAACTTCTGGACTTTCCTCATAACTTGGATTAACCCACTGCCGGTTTAGATCCACATTTGATCCATTTCTGCGGGTTCGACCATC
Source organism: uncultured Acidiferrobacteraceae bacterium (assembly GCA_964343365.1). GTDB lineage: Bacteria > Pseudomonadota > Gammaproteobacteria > Arenicellales > UBA868 > CAJXWH01. The sequence continues at coordinate 19,948 of CAYFJI010000017.1, read as the reverse complement.
CCATGCGCCGTCGGGATTCATGCAAGGGACGATGAAAAAGGTTGCTTCATCAATAATTTTTCTAACGAGCGGATCTTCGTCATCTGTGAGTCGTAGTAGCAACCCCTCAGCAAACCATTCAGCCATGGTTTCGGATGGATGTTGTCGTGCGCATATCCAGCACGATTTTTTTTGTTTTTCATGGCTTCCGACAGTTATAAGTTCAATCTCATGACCGTTCTTTGTTTTTCCCAGTACTTCTAGAGATGTTTGTGAAGATGTGAGAGCCGTTGCTATTAGATTAGAATGTTGATCCCTTGTATATGGAGCGAAACTAGCAAAATAAATCGCATCTCTAGTCGGTTTATAGCTGATTTCTATAACACCATTTTTGAATGTAGTGGGAACCCTAAACCATTTCACTCGGTCATAAGATGCACAAGCCGAGTAATTAACCCAAGGGCCAGGAATGTCGCTATTTTTTCGTTCATCTAACCTAAAGGCATCGCCTGCATTGAGGAATTGGATTCGGCATATTTCGCTTCGGACACCAGTTAGACGAAAGTAGAACCAATATAATTCGCCACCTACCGGATCAGCTTCAAGTTCCAGCAGGATTTCTTCCGGTGACTCTACTTTTACGCAGTTTATACTGCCTCCGTCAAAATCGGATGTTATATTAATGGCCATATATTTGTTAATAAAATATTAAATTATTATATAAAACAGTATTTTAAATTATTAATCTAGAAATAATATTATTATATATAGGTTATTTCAAAATTGTTGCACAATTTATTGTTCTATTTTTCTTCAGGAACTTGGATAATATGTAGTTAATAGACGTTGCTGTCTATGTGACTTAAGTGATAGTCAGTCTGATATCTTATTATAAGATGCAAAAAGGAGGAAAGCTGTGAAAAAAGATTTATTTTCGTTCAAAGAAGGCCTAAGCCGGCGACAGTTTTTGCAACTCAGCGCAAATGCTGGGTTATTGATGGCTGTAACATCAGAGACTGTGTTTGCTGATGGCCATGATGAGCTAGTGGTTGCGATACCTGCAGATACTGGGGGTTGGGATCAGGATTACCTGGCGTTTGATCTTGTAGGGTTAGCGCTGTTTAAGAACTGTTATCCATATATGATCAACTACGGTGTCAAGGCTTCAGGTAACTCTTTGGTTATGGACACTGATAGTATTATCCCTGTGTTTGCTGAATCATGGGAAAGCGATGCAGCTGGCCAAGTGTGGACTTTAAAGATCAGAAAAGACATTAATTTTCCGAGTGGAAATCAGCTGACAGCTCACGACGTGAAATGGTCTAAGGATCGCGCATTTGCTGCTCAAGCAAACGTTGCTGGTATCTATCGGATGATTGGTTTGACCGAATCAGATCAGGTAGAGGTGATTGATGACTACACTGTACGTTTTAAGCAGTCTCAGCCCAGCAGTCTATCATCACACATTCAGGTCATTTGTTTGTACGTGTTTGATTCAGAAGAGTTGAAGAAGCATGCGACTACCGATGATCCCTGGGCCATCGAGTGGACCACAAAAAATCCACAACATGGAGGTGCTTACAATGTTGCGTCCTATACCCCAGGCCAGGAAATAGTGCTCGAGGCGAATCCGAATTATCCTTTAGATCAGCCAAGAGTAAAGCGAGTTCGACTTCAAGTTGTGCCATCGGCTGCCAACCGACGTTTACTTCTTGAAAAAGGTGAGGTCGATATTGGAATTGGCTTATCTAGGCGTGATATTGATGATCTTCGGGACAAATCTGGAATTAGTGTCATATCAAGCCCAAGTAATGAGTGGGTTTTTATGCCGATGTCTGCAACTGTTCCACCATTAGATAATCCGAAGGTGCGGCAAGCTTTAGCTCATGCTGTTCCATACGACGCCATCATCGATAACGTATTTAATGGCAACGCTCGTCGTTCAACTAGTCCGGTGCCTCTTGATATGCCGGGACATTCGTCAGGCGGTTATCCATTCCAATATGATCTCGATAAAGCTCGTGCTCTTCTTGCTGAGGCTGGACACGAAAATGGTTTCGAAGTTGAAATCGCAATAATGGCTGGTGATGTAGAGCAGGAACGTATGGCCGTTATTGTTGGCAGTTCTTTTAGGGAGATCGGTATTACGCTGAATATTAGTGCGCTAGATCCCGGAACATTGTTTCAGCGCCGCACTGAGAAATCTATACCACTACAAATAGCGAGTGGCCAAATGTGGGTGAATGATATTGAGTATTTGCTTGCTACCAGTTTGACACCCGGTGGATTTCTTAATTATGCGGGTTATGATAATGCGAGAGTACAAGAAATTTTTCTTGAACTAAATAGCTTAGCAGATGACTCTGCTCGCGCGGTCTTGTTTGAAGAATTGCAGGGTATTCTTGCTAATGATGTCCCCTGGCTTGTATTGGCGCAACCTAATTTTGACTTACCTGTTTCCTCGAGGGTATCGGATTGGGTGCAGCCAGTAGATGGCTTATTCAGACTCGAATACCTCGCAATGTAGTTATTTGACTTAAAAGAAATTAAGTTGGGTAGTGTGCGTGTTATCGCACTGATTCTGAGGCGTTTACAGCGACTGATCCCGGTATTGATCGGGGTCAGTGTGCTGTGTTTTGCCTTAATTCGCGTATTACCTGGAGATCCTATTCTTTCAATAGTTCCTGAAACAGCTACTGCTGAGGATATTCAAAGAATGAGGGTAAAGTATGGACTTGATAAGTCCATTGGTGCCCAGTATTTTGAATATATGAAAGGAGTGTTGCAGGGCAATTTCGGGACATCCATTCAGACTAATCGTCCAGTATTTGAACAAATTCGTGAAAGACTTCCGAGAACCTTGGAGCTTATCGGTTATGGGTTTCTGTTTGCGCTAATCCTATCGCTTTTTCTTGGGTTTGTGAGCGCAGCTAAAGTCGGGAAATCTGCAGATCATACGTCTCGATTAGTGGTTCTTATTGGTAACTCATTACCTGAATTTTGGTTCGCATTGGTCCTAATTTTGGTGTTTTTTGGATGGCTTGATTGGGCTCCGGCGCCCATCGGTAGAATCGACAGTAATCTAGGATTTCAGCCGATTACTGGTTTTCTTACATTAGATGCTCTTATCACTGGAAATTGGGAAGCTTATCGTTCAGCATTAAGCCATCTTATTCTTCCCGTTATAACTCTTGGTATTGTTGGCGCTGCACCAATGATGCGCTCCGTTAGGGCATCAGCATTGGAAGTCATGGGTTCACCTGGATATCGTTGTGCGGTAGCGCACGGCATGAAATCAGGCGAACTTTTCTGGAAATATGTGTTTCGTGAATCAATCGTTCCACTACCAGTATTAGCGGGACTCATCTTTGGGAACCTCATTGGAGGCAGTGTATTGATTGAGTATGTTTTCTCATGGCAGGGGTTTGGACAGTGGGCTTTGCGAGGACTGTTATTGCGGGATTATCCGGTTATACAGGGTTTCGTTTTAGTTACAGCCCTATTTTATGTAATTATTTTTTTAATAGCTGATATTTTGCAGGCGGTATTAGATCCAAGGGTGAGAGTCTAATGTATCAGCTCGGATTATCAGTCACAACGAAGAGAAAGAGTCCTGGTGCGATGCTGATTTTGGTTGGTAGCTCGATTATTGTATTAATGTCGTTAATTTCAATATTTGCGCCATGGATTACCCTTTGGAGTCCAACAGAAATAGATTTTTCAGCATTCTTAGCTGAACCTAGCTCTAAACATTGGTTTGGCACTGACGGAAATGGTATGGATGTTTGGAGTCGTATTGCTCATGGAGCCCGTCTCGACCTTAGCATTGGCATAGTATCGGTACTTATTGCTGTTTGTCTTGGCGGCTTGCTAGGCGCGATCGTTGGTTACATCGGAGGTTGGATTGATTCTATTGCGATGCGCTTTACTGATATTTTGCAAGCATTTCCACCTTTTATATTAGCCCTCACAGTATCAGCAATGTTTGGTCGAGATTTCATCCATCTTGTATTGGCCATTGGGCTTGTTTTTACCCCAGCTTATATACGTTTAATGCGAAGTGAAGTTCGAGCGGTTCGAGAAAGAATGTTCATCGAAGCAGCCGAATGCGCTGGAAACAATATGACACGAATATTGTTTAGGCATTTGTTGCCGAATGCTTTACGCCCTTTGTTAGTTATTGCGCCATTGAACTGCGGTTGGGCGATGCTAACTTTAGCTGGTCTTTCATTCTTGGGCTTAGGTGTCCCAATTCCAGAAGCAGAATGGGGTTCAATGATTAGCACAGGTGCAGCTGATGTGGTGGGGGGACGTTGGTGGACTTCAGTATTTCCTGGATTGGTACTTTTTCTTAGCGTCTTAGGATTCAATTTGATTGGAGAGGGTTTCCTGGAAAGGAGCAATCAAAGACAATGACGGGAACTGAATTATATGTAGACAGTCTTTCAGTATCCCTTACTGGATCACACGGTAAGGTCGTAGCCTTGACTGATGTCAGCTTCAAAGTTTTACCTGGTGAAGTGGTCGGATTGGTGGGTGAGAGCGGTGCTGGAAAAAGTATGATCGCCCGTGCGATTGCCAATCAACTGCCTAATAATGCTGATATTTCGGGACGCATTTTTATGGATGGCATAGATTTGTTGACCAGTAGAGCAGAACATATGGATTTACATAATAAGGTTAATGCAGCGTTATGTTTTCAAAATCCACGACTAGCTCTGAGTCCTACTCGAACAATCGGAAAACAAATCGCCGATCGTCTTCGTAAGCATAAAAATTTATCAAATAAAAAGATGTCTGACGATGTATATGAACTTTTAAGAAGTGTCGGTATTCGTGATCCGGAGCGGATGTATAAATTGTTTCCTCACGAATTATCCGGTGGCATGTGTCAGCGCGCTATGATTGCATTGGCTCTTGCCTGTCATTCATCTGTTTTATTAGCTGATGAACCAACAACTGGATTAGATGTTACTTTGACAAGAGAAATATTGGATTTGTTTCGACAAATGGCTGATCGCGATCATCGGCAAGTTTTGTTGATTTCGCATGACATTGCCGCTATTGCTTCAATTTGTGATCGTCTACTAGTTCTCTATGCAGGAGTGTTGATAGAGGCAGGATCAACTCTAGATGTGGTTCAAAACCCTATGCACCCCTATACTCGTTCCCTCATCGATGCGGTGCCTCAATTGAATAGTAAGATTACTCATTCTATGCCCTTGGCTGGCATCATGCCTCAGCTAGCTGCTCGGCCGGAATCTTGTCCATTTTTGTCTCGATGTAAATTTTCCGATCATGAATGTGAAGTAGAGATACCTCCTATAGTTATACGAGACCAAAAGAGAGAAGTCAGGTGTTTTCATTTACCTCAGTTTGGAGTGAGTGAAGATCATATTCATGAATACCAGCACACTGAACAATCAATCGACTCAGCGACAAATAGAAAGGATTGTAGTGATCCTATAATACGGCTCGAAAATGTTCGAGTCGGTTATCAATCGAGAACACATAGCTTTTCTCAAACAGTTTTACGCGACATCAATCTTACTTTTAATCGCGGCGAGGTAGTCGGAATTGTGGGTGAGAGTGGTTGTGGAAAAAGTACTCTTGCTCGAACCATAATGGGGTTAATTTCTCCTCTCGAAGGAGAAGTTTGGTTTAGAGGCTTTAATTTAAAAAACAAGAATCGAACCCAACTGAGACATTTGCGGCAACACATGCAGTTGGTGTTCCAAGATGCTTTGGATTCGCTTAATCCGAGGTTGCGGGTCGATGAGATCATTACCGATCCTCTCAGGCTAAAAAAATTAAGCCGGGAAGATAAAACGATATCAGTTGAAAATATCATGAATAAGGTCAGACTTGATCAAGACTTTAAAAAAAGATTTCCGCGAGAACTTTCGGGTGGGCAAGCTCAGCGGGTCGGGATCGCTCGAGGTCTTGTTGTGGACCCAGAGCTGATTATTTTTGATGAGCCAACGTCAGCTTTGGATGCAACTATTCAAGCCCAGGTTTTACTGTTAATTCGTTCTTTAATTGAACGGAAAGACCGTACTTATATTTTTATCACTCATGATCTTGCAACAGTGCTAGGCCTATGTGACCGTGTTATTGTTATGTATCTTGGTCGAGTTGTAGAGGATGGCCCAGTTAATCGAGTATTCAGAGAACCGACACATCCCTACACTCAAGCACTTCTCGCTGCAATTCCTCGTTTGTTTGGAAGGTCTGCCAATGATGCTGTAAAATTGAAACGCGATTTTGAAGAGAACCTGCAAGGTGCTGGATGTAGTTTATTACCTCGTTGCCCAGTTTCTACTTCTGTTTGTTCCCAGAATCCTGAATTGGTTGAGGTTAGTGAGGGACATAAAGTTGCCTGTTGGAAAGTAAAAAAATAGATTTAAAATTGAAAAAGAAGACCACTCTTGAATGGTAACGTTTTTGGAGCGAAGAGGAGAATATGGCTGAAAGGAAGACCCGTATTGCAGTAGATATAGGAGGCACCTTCGTGGATGCAATAAGGCTTGATACTGAATCAGGTGAGTTTACTTTGCACAAATCTTCAACTACTCCTAAAGAACCATGGGTTGGGGTAATGAAAGCGTTACGTAATATAGACCCACTTTTATCTCAGATAGATACTTTTACCCACGGGACCACGCTGGGTCTAAATTCATTGTTGGAAAGAAAAGGTGCAAAAACCGGAATTATCACTAATAAAGGATTTCGCGATATTTTCCTCATAGGACGAGCAAATGTACCAGACGCAGATATGTATAACTTCCAATATCAGAGACCAGAACCTCTTGTTCCTAGACACCGAATTCTTGGCGTGGGTGGAAGACGTAATCATCGAGGTGAGGTGGATAAGGTGCTAAGTGCAGGTGATGTAAGAGATGCTAGTAAAACACTTATAGAAGAATATGGTGTTGAATCAATTGCAATTTGTTTTTTGTATTCATATGTGTCGCCAGAGGATGAAAATACGGCTGCCGATTTAATTAGAGAAATCTATCCTGATGCTAAGATTTCTATTTCTAGTAATATTGCACGAGAGCACCGTGAGTATGAAAGAACGAGTACAACTGTTTTAGATGCATACATAAGGCCTGTATTCGAAAAATATATGCGAAGACTAGAAGATGAACTAGCGGAAGAAAAATTCAATGGGCGATTTTTAGTTATGCGATCAGGTGGTGGCGCTATGACATCTGATGCCGCTAAACTGTCACCGACTAACACCATAATGTCTGGCCCGGCAGGGGGTATTGCAGGCGCTGAATATTTTGCAGATCTACTTCATCTGGATGACTTAATTACCTTTGATGTCGGTGGGACATCGCTTGATGTTTGTAAAATAGATAGCGGTATACCAGCAACAGCTTTTGAAGCGATAATTGAAAATCATCCACTTTTAATTCCAGTTTACGACATTCGATCTATCGGCGCCGGCGGCGGTTCCATCGCCTGGATCGAAGAAGGTATTCTCAAGGTAGGGCCTCATAGCGCCGGCGCAGAACCTGGACCGATCTGTTATGGTAGAGGTGGTCAGGAACCAACAGTTACAGATGCTGCTCTGACTCTAGGTTACATTAATCCCGAACGCTTTTTAGCTGGTGGAATGCAGCTTGACCCGAGCGCATCTCAGGTTGGAATTCAAAACAAGTTAGCGATTCCGCTTAGCATGTCGGAGTTGGAGGTAGCGGCAGGTATTTTTGATATTATGTTAGCCAAAACGGTCGGTGCTGTCAGGCAGATTACCGTAGAGCGTGGTAAGGATCCTGCACAGTCCAGCTTGTTGGGATTCGGAGGTGCTGGACCAATGCTTGCACCCTTAGTTGCGTATGAGCTAGGAATCTCTAAGGTCATTATTCCGCCAGTCCCTAGCGGATTTTCTGCTTGGGGTATGCTTAATGCCGATATTGTCGATGATTACTCTCTTACATTAGTTACATTAATTGATGATATTTTATCGGAGGAACTTGAATCACACTTTTCTACATTAGAAAATGAAGCGTTAAAATCATTGATTCGTCAAGGTATTAACGATAAACGGGTGTTATTGGTTCGCCAACTGGAGTTGCGCTATTTAGGACAGGAACATGCATTAGGTATCAGTGTTGGAAATCCGGTCGATTTTTCCTTGATTCACGAGGTGTTCACTGAAGAGCATGAGAATCGTTATGGCCATACTATGGAGGCTCCGATACAAATCTTAAATCTGCGGGTTCGAGGTATTGGTCATTTTTCTAGGCCAAAGCTTTCTGAGATGCCTGAAATTTCAAACCCAAGAATTTCAGAATATGGCTCTAAGGAGGCTTTTTGTTTTGTTAATAGACAATTCATACAATTTTCTCTCTATGAGCGGTCAGAATTAATCAGGGGTGTGAGTATTTCTGGCCCTGCATTAATTGACGAAGGTACATCGGTAACCGTAATTCATTCGAATCAAGTATTATCAGTCGATAGATATGGAAATTTGATAATTTCAACTGGAATTTAAAGATTGAAAAAAATTAATCGTGATATAGACCCTTCAATTGTCGAAGTCGTAAGAAATTACCTTATTTCGGCGGCAGAGGAAATGCGTGCGACGCTGATACGTACGGCATGTAATCCCGTTATTTACGAGGTGCTAGATTTTGGAATTTCCATATATGATGGCAATCTTGATTTGATTGCTGAGGGCCCTGGGTTAACAAGCTTTTTAGGAGCAAACGATTACAGTATTGGCAAATTAGTGGAATACCTTGGGGAAGACTCATTCGAGGATGGTGATGTTGTAATATCAAATTATCCTTACTGGAATGCTGCTCATTCTTATGATGCAACATTAACAGCTCCTGTTTTTGATAATGAACATAAGTTATTTGGTTATTTGTTAGTTAGAGCACATTGGATGGATCTTGGTGCTAAAGACCCAGGTTATGTGCTTGATTCCACTGATATGCATCAAGAAGGATTGATATTTCCTGGAACAAAACTGGTAAAAAATAGGGTGATAGATAGTGAACTCATCGAGTTAATCCGCTTCAATTCAAGAATGCCAGACGTAGTTATTGGTGATTTTAATGCGATGGTTTCGAGCCTAAGAACTGGTGAACGCCGCATCAAAGAGATGCTCAGGAAATTTGGAAGACATAAGATTGATAAAGCTATAAAACAAATACTCGATTCAGGGGAAAAGGCTACTAAAAAGGCTTTACAGAACCTTCCTCAAGGAACCTGGACTGCTTCGGATATCATCGATGATGATGGCATAAGTGAGCATGCAATCACTATGAAGGTTACAATTACGATTAAAGAAGATAAGTTCATTGTTGATTTCTCAGGATCGGCCGGTACACAAAAAGGCCCAGTTAACATGCCATTTGGCACAACGTTAGCCATGTGCAAGGTTGTGCTGAAAGCTCTTACAACGCCCTCCGAGCCATCAAATGCAGGTCATTCTAAAATATTAGAAGTACTCGCTGAACCTGGTAATTTGTTTCATGCGGTTTATCCCGCCCCAACTTTTACCCTTTGGACGGGTATTGTGGCACTTGAATTACTATTTAAGGCACTTTCAAAGGCCGTCCCTGACCGACTGTCAGCTTCTTCTGGGGGTGATGTGCCTGGTTTTATGATGTTGGGTACCCATCCCGAGACAGGTAAATTTTTTGCGTTAAGTAACAATGATTCAATTGGATGGGGTGCTTCTTCGTATCATGATGGCTCTAATGGACTAATACATTTGTCTGAGAGCATTTGCCGAAATACACCGATTGAAGTGCTTGAACCAAATACTGGGATGTTTTTTGAAAAAGTGGAGTTGAGAACCGATTCTGGTGGTGCTGGAAAAAATCGGGGTGGCCTTGGTTTGAGTCGTGATATTCGATTTGTCAGTGACGGAGAGTTTTTAACTGTAATGAAAAAATCAAAATCGCGGCCATGGGCGCTAAAAGGGGGTCGCGAACCTGAGGCAAATACAATTATCGCCTTTCCTGGTACGGATAAAGAAATACGGATGAGCACAAAAAGAACAAATGTTGTTTCTGGTGACCGTATTTTGGTATTAACAGCGGGCGGTGGTGGGTATGGTGATCCTAAATTACGTGATTCCAAACGTGTTGAGCAAGATATTCTCGATGAATTTGTATCAATTGAAGCGGCACGAGAAATATATGGATATCAGGAGGATTAGGGTGAATCGTGTTTCAAAATATTAGATATGTAACTGACATGTTGGGAAAATTACTTTCATATCCACGTCGGATTTACATCCGATACAAATATAATTTGCAGGATAACTGGGCTACGTTGTAGTTATATTTGGCAAGTTAGAGCGACTTAGAATTTTCTAATTTCATCTCAATCGATTGTCATTGGTGGGTGCGAAGCGTTGCTTTCGATAAATTTTATAATTATCTATATTGAATGGGTTTACTATGAGTGAATTAAGTCGCCTACGTATCAAGCGCTACGCAGTTCTATTTTTTTTCTTTGTGATGTCTGTTTTTATGGGCGCAGGCTTCATTTTTGGATCGAACGAAAAAAGTCGCCCAGCCTTTACTCTTGAGAATGACCCCGTTTGGAATGCCGGAGAACGTGCCGAAACGTTGATGCCTCCAATTGGTCGTGATGTACCATTGTTTGTAGGACCACTAGATCCAAATGTTCAAGCAAATGTTCTTGCGTTACCGGTTTTGCGAGAACTTGTGCGTCGTTATGATCTTATAATGGCGGACAGCAATATAAGTAAACATTTTATCTCTCGATATTATTGGATGGTACAGAGGGAGGTAGTGGGTCCATGGAGTATGGCGGAAACTGTGAGAAGCATAATGAATCAAACATCTCCAGTTAGCAGTCAGATCGGATGGACAGGAGCTCGTTTTGACGAAGCTACTGACGAAGATCTCACAGATCTTTTGACGCGATTATTTGAAATTGAGGTTGATAATGGAACAAAACCTTACCAAACCTTTGTATCCGGCCTGAAAAGAAATTCGGATGGCTCTTGGAGAGCTAATGCATTTTATATTTTGGGAGTCGCAGATACCGAAAGCTTGTATGGCCCAAATGGTGATTTTTCGAAAGCTCCTGGCGATGAAAAACCTTTTTTTGAGATATGGGAGCGAGCCATCGATGCGATTTATGCGCTTCCTATGACTGGCACAGGGGAGAGTGTACATGTTTGGTCATTTTTAGGTCTAGATAGTGAAGTTAATGATGAGGTTAATCAGACATTACCACTAGTTGGCGTATCTTTCCTTCTAATGATTATTGTTATTGGGTTATTTTTTCGAGATTGGCGAGATTTGTTATCTGCGGCGTCAGGATTAGGTCTTTTGATGTTATGGATGTTTGGGACACAAGAATGGTTAGGTTATCCACGCACTCAAGTCTCGTCTATGTTGCCAATATTATTATTAGCTCTTGGAGTCGACTTTTCATTTCATGGCCTGCATCGGTGGCGCAAATTAGCAACAGAAACAGGAGCCAGTAATGTCGCAAGGCTTCTAGCAGGGTGGGCTAGTATCAAGGTTTTGCGGCCCGCGTTAGGTTTGGCTACGGTAACTACTATGGTGGCGTTCGGAACAGCAGCTTTTTCGTCTATCCAAGATCTTGCTGAGTGGGGTCGATTGGCTGTTATATATATACTTGAAGCCTATTTACTTTTAGGTATCTTTGCTGTTGTATTACGCTCGGGAATGAAAGTCAGAACGTATGATTACAAAGTAACTTTAGCTAAAAAGTTAGGAAAATTTGGAGCATTCCAGGTACGACGTCCACTTTTTTTTATTTTAATTCCGATTTTGTTAACAGTTATTGCGTGGATCATTGGTCAACCAGGAACTGATTTCGATGTACATGACTATCTTGATTCCAATTCCCGGATGGTTCGATCTATTGATATTGCTGATCAGCTATTTGATCAGTCGAATCAAGGAGAGCCTGGAATTGTATTGATTGAGGCAGGTCAGGATAGAGATTTAGCTGATTTTGATACGTTAGTTGCTTTGGATAGTTTGATGGGTGAAATTCGTTCAAGGAATTGGACCTATGGTGACCCCACTATAATTGACCTAGTTAAGTGGCAAGTTAAATCGGTTAGTAACGGAGGATCAGGTTTTCGTCCGAAGAACATTGATTCAGCTACACTAATTCCAAAAAATCCTGCTGATATACGTTTAGTATTAAAAGATATTGCAAGGTCTGGGGCGACTGATCCTGACAATATTCGATCTTATGCTTCAGAACGTCTTGTAAAGGCTATAGCACAAATTGATGCTGAGACTGGTCGACTCTTTATGCTTAGTCTACCCATTAAAGTAGAGAAAGCTGAAGATTGGGTTTGGATGGGTGAATTTAAAACAGATCTAGAAGCAATACTTGAAACATATTTGGATAGTGGAAATGGGGTAACTGCGACATTGACGGGCAACTCATTTAGACGTTTTGTTTATGTTACTGCGATGACTGATTCATTTCAGTCCAGCATATATCTTGCTATCGGAGCTTGCCTAATTGTCCTGATTCTTGTTTTAAGGGATATTTGGTTATCCGTTTTAACAATTGCACCGGTGGTAGCTGTTTCTCTATGGCTGAATGCAGGGATGAATATTTTTGGGGCTAGCTTGAACTTGGTTACTCTTCAGGTTGCATCCCTAGCTATTGGTTTGGGGCTTGATTTTGCTATTCATGTGACTCAGGGAATTCGAGAGCAGCGTTTGCGAAATCCCATTGGTGGTCTTGAGGAATGGGTTAAGCAAATGATGAGTCATACTGGCCTCGCTCTTTTCGCAAGCGGAATCACGGATATTCTTGGATTTAGTGTTTTAATGTTGTCAATTATGCCGATGTTCACAATGTTCAGCAAAGTAATGATTGCAATGGTAGTTCTAGCAATGGCAGCTTGCCTTTTTTGCCTTCCAGCGTTACTTGCACGATTTAGTGGGTTATCTAATCCACCATCGAAAGGGCTTCCTGACTCTACTTTAAAGGTAAGCGCTTAGATTAGTCACAGTGCTGGATTAAAGACAGAGTTTGTATGGCTTAAGCCTATAAATCCATTGAATCGTAGCGGAACCCTATAGTCCTTCTTTTTTTTGTTACATTCTCCATAAAATGAATTGGTCCAAGCTTATGTCCCGCTAGATTAGATCCAGCCATTAGAATTAAGTCACCAGGCTTTGCTGGAATTCTTTTAGCACCCGCACCATCCCTTGTATCGCAGATATTGAAGTTACCGTCTCCACTTAGAATAAGGATAGCTATTATGAATTTGTACCGGATACTGTCTCGATGGGGTGTGATCCCCCTCGATTTGGGAGAGTAATATTGGACGATAATATCATTAAATTGAAAAACTTCATGACCGATTAGATTCAAGTTACGCATACCAATTTTTACGTACGCGTCTAATTCTTTTGCAATACACCAGAGAAGGTTATCTTTAGGAATGTTATAGCAAAGATCAAAATCTTGATAAACGGGTGCTTTATTGTTACTGACAATAGGGCAAGCGGCGCGGCGCGGTAGATTGTCAACAATTGCGATGAGATCTCTCATATTCTTATCGTCAAGGCACTTGATACCAATCGATTTGAGTTCGACTAATTGCTCAAGTGCTTTTGTAAAACTATGCGAATCAAGGCGATTTAGTTTATTTAACATCGGAGAACCTATTTTTCGAAATCTAAAACTGGGAATTAGTGCTTTTTTATCTGTTAGGTCTCTCGCTATAGGTGCGTCTAACTATCCACGCCCGACAAGAGGCATATTAGTAGCCATAATTGTCATAAAAAGAATATTTGTGTCAAGAGGCAAGCTTGCCATCTGAATAACCGCCCTGGCAACATCATCTACCGACATAGTCGGTTCTTTTTTAATTGTATGATCGGATTGCATGACTCCTGTTTTCATTCTAGCTGTCATGGATGTTTCCGCATTTCCGATATCAATTTGTCCACATGCAATTCTATATTTGCGGCCATCTAGAGCTGTTGCCCGCGTGAGTCCAGTGACTGCATGTTTGGTTGCTGTGTACGGTATTGAATTAGGTCTTGGTGCTTGTGACGAGACAGATCCGTTATTAATAATACGACCTCCTATGGGCGACTGTTTTTTCATTAATTGAAACGCTTGTTGAGTGCAATAAAAAACTCCATTTAGGTTAACATCTACGGTTTTCTGCCAGTCTTCAATGGATAGGTCTTCAACTGGTATTGCAGGCGCGCTTATACCTGCATTATTAAATAATAGGTCAAGTCTTCCGTATTTTTTGGATACAGTTGAAAAAAGCTCTGAAACGGATTTTGGTTTGGATATGTCAGTAGAACAAATCAACATTTGACCATTCCATTCCTTGGAAATATCTGCAGTATGTGTCAGAGAGTTTTCATTACGACCAGCTAGCACTACAGCATAATTCTCTTTAGAAAGCGCTAATGCTGTAGCCCGCCCAATCCCAGAACCTGCTCCAGTCACAACTGCTATTTTGAGAGGTGTCTGCATATGAATGCCTCCTTTATCACTTATTCTTAGTCTTTTTTGTTTGTTTTTTGATTATAGTCTTAGCTGTTAGTTATTGTTAGAATGAGACTTGTATTAGACGTTAAATCGCGTATATTGAATCCGTTAATTATGCGAATTTCAAATTCAGACCAATATATATCTGAAATGAAGTTGGCATCCCAATTAATTTAGTTTTGTATGCGATCCAAGAAGGAAAAAATGGCTCAGATATTTTTGATTCAAAAAATCATCTTGTATATTTGATAATTACACTACCTTGACCTTAGTTAAGTAACGGTAACCCATTATGAGTGATCATCTCAAAACTGTAGACGAGATTGTCATTCATTAAGATTATTATTATGCTGCTCATTAGTTTAATGTCTGGAATTTCTGCATCTGCGATTTTTCCTGCCCTCAAGATCCTAGATACAGTTCCGGATCCATTTTATTCGTTAGCATTCTAGTTATTTGGTATATTGCCATCCAAGTGCTAATCGTAAGTCATATTATGAAAAAAAGAGCTAAATTCTTTAGACCAGCCTATAACATCGTTAGCTATGAGTAATTTGATAGCATGTCGCGCGATTTTTTTTGTGCTAGCGTTTTATGTAGGCAATTGGACTATCAGAATTCCTGATATTAAAAATCAGGTGGATACAGGTTATGGTGGTATGGGATTGAATGGAATGGCGTTTGCTGTAGGGGCTATTCTGATAATGATTATATCAAGTTCGGTGATCCGTCGATTGACCACCAAGCGAGCTATTTACTGGTCGGCATGGGTTATTGCTATTGGATTTGCTGCGACCGGATTTGCTCGTGATTTACCGGTTCTTATGTTGCTGAGTCTGATTACTGGAATAGCGTATGGCCTGACAGAAGTAGCCATGAATGCCCAAGCTTCTAATTTGGAAGTAATTCATAAAAGGTCCATGATGTCTGGGTTTCACGCTTTTTTTAGTCTTGGTCTATTGACTGGCGCATTATTCGCGAGCGGCATTGTTGAACTAAATGTAAGTGTTTCTCGACATTTTTTCGGTCTTGCTATAGTCTTATTGCCCTTTGGGTTATTTTTTGCTCGCTACCTCATAGAGGATCGGGTTGATGACGGAAAATCGGTCCGAAATTCTATTTTTTTCCGCTGGCCAATGATCATTCTAGTACTCGTAATTCTTGCAATTTCTGGCTCTCTTTTGGAAGGTGCTGTTGACTCTTGGTCTGCTCTTTACATGCAAGATGTTGTCGAAGTTGGTGGATTTCGGGTTGGTTTGGGTGTGGTTGTATTTAACATTTTTATGGTTATCGGGCGACTTGTTGGCGATAGAGTCGGCGATCTTTTGGGTCTAAGAAAATCCCTGCTTATTCAATTGATTATGGGGATTATTGCCAGTTTTATCTTATTTCAATATCATGGCTTTTGGTCTTCAATTCTTGGCTTTGGTTTAGCTGGCTTAGGTGTATCCAATCTGGTTCCAATTGCATATAGCCAAGCGGGGAAAAGCGCTAGCATCGAAACACCAGTAGCGATAGCAATTATTTCATTGTTTTCTTTTGGTTCGTTTATGCTGGCTCCACCAATCGAAGGCTTAATAGCAGATTTGTTCGGTCTACCTAGTATCTTTTTAGCCATGTTTTTTCTATTTTTGTTGGTATTAACTTTAACGCTTCTCTATGGAGTACGTTATATAGAGAATACAATTTCAGATAACGACTAGATCTGTTTGTATACTTCACTTGAAATCTTAGCAGCCAAGATTAATGTTTTTTTTCACACAAACCTAACATTTATGGTTACAATAAGATTTATTGATAATTAAACCTAAAGAGCCCAGCGATACCGCATGTTGGACTATTTTGACTTGTTTTTCGCGTCGATTTTACTAAGGTGAGACTATTCCTAATTAGGGCAGTTTTTATCAATATTTTGAATATTGATTTTATTTTAGTTTCCAAAACAGTGGTAAGCAGATGTTCCCTATCTTTGTGGATACTACCCTTGGTTCGTGCATTGTCGTATGTTTCTAGAAATGTCTTAACTGTCTCGTGCCTAAACACGATCTACTCCAATTAACTTATCATTTTTTTATATACCTTAAAAATGTATAAAAAAAATGACGAATTTTTATACCGAAAATTAGCTTGGCGACCTATGCTAAATTTTTTTGTTATGACGTTTCCCATAACTTAGATTTCATATGCAAAAAACTGACACATCTGACCCTAATTATTTCCACCGAATAGTTGATTGTCAGTGGGCCTGCCCAGCGCATACGGATGTACCAGAATATATACGTTTGCTTGCGCAGGGGCGTTATCGTGATTCGTATTTGTTGAATAGGGCATCTAATGTGTTCCCTGGTATTTTGGGGCGTGTTTGTGATCGACCTTGCGAGCCTGCATGTCGTCGAGGTCGAGTCGAGGAAAAACCTGTTGCAATTTGTCGTCTAAAGAGGGTTGCTGCAGATTTAGCTGGTGATGTTCGTCCATGGTTACCTAAAATCCCTAAAATAAAGAACGGTAAGCGCATTGCCTGCATAGGTGCAGGACCCGCGTCATTAACAGTGGCGAATGACCTGTTGCCTCTGGGTTATGATGTCACTATATATGAGCAGTTTGAATTTCCAGGCGGTCTGATGCGTACCAATATCCCAGCTTTTAGGCTTCCAGAAAATGTATTAAATGATGAGATCAATATGATTCTCGAAATGGGTGTAGATCTACGCTTGGGTCAAAAAGTAACTAGTATGAGAGAATTAATCGCAGAAGAGTTCGATGCGGTATTCGTTGGTACTGGAGCGCCAAGAGGCAAAGATTTGACTATCCCTGGGCGAGAAGATAGTGACCGAATTCATATAGGTATTGATTGGCTCGAATCGGTAGCATTCAAGCATACGAAAGATATTGGACAAAACGTCCTTATAATCGGCGTGGGAAATACGGCTATGGATTGTTGTCGGACTGCCCTTCGATTGGGCGGCAATGACGTTAAAGTTATGGCTCGTAAGCCACGAAACTATTTCAAAGCATCTAATTGGGAATTAGAAGATGCCGAAGAAGAACAGGTTAAAATTATTGTTAATCATTCCCCGAATAAATTTCTTGTAGAGGGTGGTAGATTGGTTGGTATGCAGTTTGATCGGCTGGAGTATAGTCATGACTCCAATGGTAAGCTTATTCCTGAATTAGTTGGTCAAGAAAATTTTCCGTGCGATGATGTCATTCTCGCAATTGGGCAAGAGAATTCTTTTACTTGGATTGAGCGTGATATTGGTATTGAATTTAATGAATGGGGTAACCCGATCGTTGACAAAGCCACGCACCAATCTACATTACCTGGGGTATTTTTTGGTGGTGATGCGGCCTTTGGTCCCGAAAATATAATATGGGCTGTGGAGCACGGCCACCAATCAGCTATTTCTATACATCGGCATTGCAATAAACAAAATATTGAACAACGAATGCCGTTTGGAATGAATTTGTCCAGCACCAAGATGAGTATTCATGAGTGGAGTTTTAGTAATGATTTTGATCCTTCTCAACGACGTAAAATGAGGCATGTCGATCTTCAAGAACGATTTAATAAGTTGAATATTGAAGTTGAGTTAGGCTTCTCAAGCACTGAGGCTGAGGTGGAAATTGAGCGATGTCTTAATTGCGATATACAAACGGTATTTACAGGTAAATTGTGTATCGAATGTGATGCTTGCATCGATGTATGTCCAGTCCGCTGTTTAACAATCACAGATAATGCCAAGGAAAGCGATTTACGCAATAAATTAACGTGTCCAGCTTCCAATAAGGATCAGGCAATATTTGTTTCAGAAAACCTACCACAAACGGGTCGTGTGATGGTTAAAGATGAAAATCTTTGTGTTCATTGTTCTTTGTGTGCTGAACGTTGTCCAACTGGTGCATGGGATATGAAAAAATCAACAATACTTATTCCTTACGCGAAAGATGAGGATAGTGATCAATGGCAGAAAGTGGGGTAAACAATTTTGTGGTGCGCATTGGCACTGTAAATGGCACTGGGTCTGCTAGTGCTAATACATTATTGATGAAATCTATTTTTCGAATGGGTGTCCCAGTAGTTGGAAAAAATTATTTTCCTTCTAATATCCAAGGCTTGCCGACTTGGTATGAGGTTCGAGTCACCGAGTCTGGTTACCTTTCTCGTGCAGGACATGTTGATATTATGGTTGCGATGAATGCACAAACATATGAAGAGGACTTGGCATGCGTGAAATCTGGAGGTGTGTTGATATATGACTCGACTTGGCCACGGAAAGAATTTGAAACAAGAGAGGATGTGCAAGTAGTATCTTTGCCTCTTTCAGGCATGTGTAATGAGATATTTGATGGTTCGCGCGAACGTATCCTAATGAAAAATATCGCATATGTCGGAGCATTAGCTGCGTTGCTTGACCTTGATTTAATAGTTATTGAAACTACCTTGAAAGAAACATTTGGAAATAAGAAACATCTTCTTGATTCCAATTTAAGAGCTATCAAGGTCGGATATGACTATGCAATTCAAAATTTTGAATGCCCGTTGGAGACTAAAGTTAAGCCTTCGAAAAAAAACGATTTAGGTATCATGATTGATGGTAATACTTCTGCTGCGTTAGGTTGTGTGTACGCAGGAGCTACTGTAGCCAGCTGGTATCCTATAACTCCCTCAACGTCTCTTGTCGACGCATTCGAAAATTTTTGTAAGATTTTACGAAAAGATGAAAAAACTGGAAAGAATAATTATTGTATTATCCAGGCGGAAGACGAACTTGCCGCTATCGGTGGTGCGCTAGGCGCAGCTTGGGCTGGGACCAGATCATTCACAGCCACCAGCGGGCCAGGACTTTCTTTGATGTCAGAATTTTTGGGATTAGCTTACTTCACTGAGATACCCTTGGTTTTATTTGACATTCAAAGAGTAGGCCCCTCAACTGGTATGCCAACTCGAACTCAACAGGGAGATGTTTTAGCTGCAGCTTATGCGTCTCATGGAGATACTCGGCATGTATTATTATTTCCTGCTAATCCCGAAGAGTGCTTTTATTTGACTATAGAGGCATTTGATCTTGCTGATCGCTTGCAAACTCCAATTATTTTTATGTCAGATTTGGATATAGGAATGAATGACTGGCCCTGCCCAAAGCTTGAGTGGGATGATAATTATCAACCAGATTTGGGTAAGGTTTATAGGACAAATGTCCTTGAAGATATGGAACAATTTAATCGTTATGTGGATATAGATGGAGATGGGATTTGTTATCGTACTTTGCCTGGCGAACATTCAACCGGCGCTTATTTAATTAGAGGTTCTGGCCATAACAAATATGGTGGATATACGGAGCGCGATGATGAATATCGGGAGGTAGTGGATCGTTTGCTAAAGAAGTTTGAGACAGCCGAAACACTAGTTCCTGAGCCGATAGTATTAAAGTATGAGAAATCCGATGGTGCT
>CAYFJI010000016.1:0-26282 GCA_964343365.1 uncultured Acidiferrobacteraceae bacterium | reverse complement strand
TCGCTTGCGAAACTTGTTCGGGATCCGGCGCTAAACCAGGAACTACACCAACAACCTGCAGCACTTGTAATGGCCGTGGCCAGGTGCGCATGCAGCAGGGCTTTTTTTCTATACAGCAAACTTGTCCTAGTTGTCGCGGTATCGGTTCTACTATTAGTTCACCTTGCTTGGATTGCAGCGGTCAGGGACGGGTCCAAAAGACCAAAACTCTCCAGGTTAAGGTGCCGCCTGGTGTAGATGAGGGTGACCAGATTAGATTATCTGGAGAAGGAGAAGTCGCACCAACGGGCGGGCAATCAGGAGATCTTTATGTTCAGGTTCATCTTCAGCAACATCCTATTTTTTCAAGAGATGGCGACAATTTATATTGTGAGGTGCCGGTAAGTTTTGCGACAGCTACACTGGGTGGTAACCTTGAAATACCAACTCTTAATGGTCGTGCAAACTTAAAAGTGCCGGCCGAAAGTCAATCTGAGCAAGTGTTTAGATTGCGAGGCAAGGGAGTGCGTAATGTGCGGAGTGGTTCTATTGGGGATTTATTCTGTAAAATGAAGGTCGAAACTCCAGTCAATTTAAACCGTAAGCAGAAAGAATTGTTGTCAGAGTTTGATCGTTTAACAAGTGAAGGTAGTGATAGGCATCGCCCTAGGGAAAGGTCATGGACTGATAAACTGAAATCTTTCTTCGAGGATATTGTATCTTAAGTATTTCTTATTAAAAAAATACCTACTTTAAAATGATTAATCTAATTAAGACTAATTTAGCTGGAGTGTTGATAATTGAGACTAAAGTTTTTTCTGACGATAGAGGATTTTTTATGGAAAGTTTCAATGTTGCCTCTTTTCGAGAAATGGGATTGCCCACTGATTTTGTTCAAGATAACCATTCGCGATCCGTGAAAGGAGTACTTCGTGGATTACATTATCAACATCCAAAATGGCAAGGAAAGCTTGTAAGGGTAGTAGTCGGAAAAGTTTTTGATGTGGCCGTTGACATTCGGAGAAAATCACCTAGCTTCGGAAAGTGGATAGGTGTAGAGTTGTCATCAGATAATCACAGACAATTGTATATTCCTCCAGGATTTGCCCATGGTTTTTGCGTTCTTAGCGCTGTCGCTGAGTTGATTTATAAGTGTACCGAGATGTACAAACCATCTGATGAAGCAGGTATTCTTTGGAATGATCCAGATATAGGAATTGAATGGCCTATACAAAATCCAATTCTCTCAACTAAGGATAGAAGAGCTAGTCTTTTGGCCGAAATACCCGACCTGACGACCTGAATTGATTAAATGAAAGTACTTGTCTTCGGCCGTAATGGCCAGTTAGGGTCGGCTCTAAAAATGCTATCTCCTAAAAGTAGTAACTCCCTATTCTTCACGAAATCGGATGTTGATTTTTTTGATACTAATAGCATAAGAACAATAATTAATTATCATAAGCCAGAGTTGGTGATTAATGCCGCTGCATATACGGCAGTCGATCAAGCCGAAACAGAATCATCAACTGCATTTAAAATAAATGCAGAGGCCCCGGGCGTCATAGCATCGGTATGTAACAATGTAGGCGCTGGATTTATTCATTTTTCGACAGATTATGTTTTTGATGGAAAAGGAGAGGCTCCTTACTCAGAACAAGATTCAGTCCATCCTCTTGGTGTTTATGGGAAGAGTAAATTGGCTGGTGAGGAAGCGATCGCTTCACAAACTGATAAGTATATTGTTATTCGAACTGCATGGCTATATTCATTGGTAGGAGAAAATTTTTTAAAGACGATGTTACGATTAGAAAAAAGTGAAAAGGAGATTCGCGTAGTCTCAGATCAGTTCGGTTGCCCAACATATGCGCATGATTTAGCGAATGCGGTATGGTTAATTGTTGCGCAGTTAAACAAAAATAAACAATTTCCTCGGGGTATTTATCATGCTGTAAATTCTGGTGTGGCGAGCTGGTATGAGTTTGCGCAAGAGATATTTAAAGTACTCGGCCGGACGGATAAGGTGATTCATCCTATTGCGACTAGTGAATATACAACGTCAGCAAAACGTCCTTCTTTCACGGCGCTTTCATGTGATCATATCAGACAGATCTTTGGAGTGACGTTACCTGATTGGCGTGATGGGGTTGCTCGTTGTATGAGTGAGTTGGAATAATGCTTAAAGGAGATATTCTTAATGAGCATGAAGATACTCGGAATTGACACCGTAACCCATGCCTGCTCAGTTGCTCTTTCTGGCGCCAACGATACTATTGTAGAGCGGTACAAGGTTGAGCCAAAAGGTCATTCAGATTCCCTATTGAACATGCTTGATGAATTACTTGATGATGTCGGTATTGGTATTAAAGATCTTGATGCTGTTGCTGTTGATACTGGGCCTGGATCATTTACTGGAATACGTATAGGGCTCGGTGTGGCGCAAGGGATCGCTTTGGGCCTTCACGTGCCGATTCTTGGAGTTTCATCGCTTGAGGTATTGGCGGAGGGTGTGGATTCAAAGATCAATGCCGTTTTGCCAGCGATAGATGCTAGGATGGGCGAAGTTTTTTGGGGTCGTTTGAGTAGAGTACCAGGATCTGTTGGTGGTTGGGTTTGGCGAAACCAGCCAACTATAAGTCGACCATCACTAGTACCAGCGTTGGAGGCTAAAGAGCTTGGAGTTGGAAATGGCTGGGATAAGCATTCAGATAGCATAAAGTGTAATTCTAGATCCAACATTCAGTTCGGAGTGTTTCCTCGAGCACGTTCTGTGGTCGCAATTGCAGAAAGGGCGGTCTTGAGTAGTGAATCAAATCGTTCTGTGGTGTCTCCCCAGTATGTTCGAAAAAGTGTTTACAGTTGAAGGTCTTTTGTCAAATTTCTCTTAATTTAGATTTCAATATCTTATTGACTGTGGGTGGATTCGCCTTTCCTTTAGTTGTTTTCATAACCTTACCTACGAGAAAACCGAGAACCTTTTCTTGACCATTCCTATATTGTTCTACTTGAATTACATATTCTGATAGTACTTCATCAATAATCAATTCGAGTTCACTAGTATTAGTAATTTGCTTGAGGTTTTTCTCAGAAATAATTTTTTCAGGATCCCCGCCCTCGTTCCACATTATTTGAAAAACTTCCTTTGCAATTTTTCCCGAAATTGTGTTGTCATTTATTTTTTCAATTAGTTGTCCAAGCATTTGAGGGCTTATTGGATTATCTTGAAATTGAACCCCTTCGCGATTCATATAGGCCAATAATTCAGTTATGATCCAATTGGTTGCGGTCCGACTATCGTTGCAGACATCAACAGTCTTCTCAAAGAAGTCAGCTAGTTTCTTTTGCGAAGTTAATAATTCAGCTTCACTACCACTAACATTGTATTCATTTATTAACCTTTGATAACGGGTGTCGGGAAGTTCAGGAAGTTCAGATTTAATGTCAGCTAAAGTTTTGTTACTAATTATTAGTGGTGGAAGATCAGGATCCGGGAAATAACGATAGTCATGAGCCTCTTCTTTACCTCTCATAGCACGAGTTACACCTAACTCAGAATCAAATAGTCTAGTTTCCTGTGTAACTTGCCCACCGTTTTCGAGTATATCGATCTGGCGTTCTGTTTCAAAGTGAAGACCTTGCTCTACAAATCTAAACGAATTTAGATTTTTGAGTTCACATCGGGTTCCAAGGTCAGTTTCTCCAGACAATCGGATTGAAATATTGGCATCACAGCGAAAAGAGCCTTCTTCCATATTTCCATCACAAATTTCTAAATAGGTCACAAGCTTATGAAGCTTCTTCAAATAAGTAACTGCCTCCATGGGAGATCGTAGATCGGGTTCAGAGACTACTTCTAATAGTGGGGTACCAGCCCGATTCAAATCTATACTTGATACATTTCTAATTTCTTTATGTAGCAGTTTACCTGCATCTTCTTCAAGGTGAGCTCTAGTAATTCTCACTGTCTTTGGATTCTCATTAACTGATATCTTTATCAGGCCACCAGATACTATGGGTAATTCATATTGACTAATCTGATATCCTTTAGGTAGATCGGGGTAAAAATAATTCTTTCGCGAAAAAATAGAATATTTGTTAATTTCTGCACCAATTGCTAGGCCGAATCGAATAGCCATCATGGCAGCATTTTTGTTCATTACTGGTAAGACGCCAGGGAGAGCCACATCGACTTCATTTGCTTGACAGTTTGGTTCAGCTCCAAAATTAGTAGAGGCGCCAGAAAAGATTTTGCTGTTTGTCATTAACTGCACATGAACCTCAAGACCGATAACAGTCTCCCAGCTCATTTTAAAACTCCCTCAGGTAGACTTAGATGCCAATCAGTGGCTTCCTGGAATTTGTAGGCAACATTTAATAAACCAGCCTCATCAAAAGACCTTCCAATTAATTGCAATCCAATTGGTAGGTTTTTTTGATCAAAGCCTACGGGTATTGAGATCGCGGGAATTCCAGCAAGATTTGCTGTAATTGTAAAAATGTCACTAAGATACATCGCAACTGGATCGTCAAGTTTTTCACCAAGTGGAAACGCCGTCGTAGGTGATGTCGGCCCTGCTATATAATCGCATTCACTAAACGCTCGCTGAAAATCATCTGAAATAATGCGTCGAATTTTTTGGGCCTTTTCATAGTATGCATTGTAATAACCGCTTGATAAAGAAAAAGTTCCTATCATTATTCGTCGTTTCACTTCTTCTCCAAAACCCTCAGCCCTTGTTTTGGAATACATCTCCTCTAGATCATTGTATGAACTGGTTCGGTAGCCATAACGAACACCATCGTAGCGGGATAGATTTGAAGATGCTTCAGCTGGAGCGATTACATAATAGCATGGTATTCCGAATGAGCTGTTTGGCAAGCTGATGTCGACCAATGTAGCCCCTAGTTTTTCAAACTCCGATAAGGCATCCAGATTGGCATTCAGGACAGATTCGTTGAGAGACTTTTCAAAAAACTCTTTTGGTACACCAATCTTTAATCCAGAGATAGAGTTATTTAAGCCTTCCATATAATTAGGCACGGTTTTATTAAGGCAAGTTGAGTCTTTTTCATCAAAACCCGCCATATGTTGAAGTATTAGCGCCGCATCTTCAGCACACTGTGCGATGGGTCCTCCTTGATCTAAGGAAGAAGCATACGCAATCATTCCATAACGGGAGACTCTTCCATAGCTCGGTTTAAGACCGGTGAGCCCACAAAAAGAAGCAGGTTGTCTTATAGAACCTCCCGTATCAGTACCAGTTGCGATAGGAACTAGTTTGGCTGCAACCGCCGACGCAGAGCCCCCGGAGCTGCCGCCTGCGACTCGTTTGTGGTCCCAGGGGTTAAGCACTGGTCCGAAATAGGAAGTTTCGGTAGAGGAGCCCATTGCAAATTCATCCATATTGGTTTTGCCAATCAGAATTGCCCCAGCTTTTTCTAATTTATCTACGATTGTCGCATTGTAGGGCGATACAAAGTTTTCTAGAATCCGAGAGCCGCAGGTTGTCCTCAGATTTTTTGTACAAAAAATATCTTTGTGTGCCAATGGAATGCCAGATAGGGATGTATACCATCCTTTAGATCGAAGATTATCAGAAGATAGGGCATTGCTACGAGCTCTATCTTCGTCGATACTAATGAAGCAATTTAAAGCCTTATAACGCTGAATTCGCTCCAAAAAGCAGTCAATGAGCTCAACAGAGCTGATTTCCCTGTTTTTCAGCATGGTACTTAGGCTGCTTAATTTTTGCCGGTAAGGCATATGCTAGGTTTTGTGGGAGGTTTTTGCCATAAAGAGCTATCTTCGGTATCTTTTGACCCTATTACTCTATTATTTTTGGAACTAAATATAGGCCTCCTTCTGCGGATGGCGCTATACTTTGTATGTGGTCACGGGCACTGCCGGGCGTAACTTGATCTGGTCTCAACCTCAAATCGATTTCCTGTGGGTGAGCCAAAGGTTCAACATTGTCCGTGGGTGCGGATTCCATTTTTTTAACTAATTCGAGAATTTCGGTCAAATCTTTAGTATAGTTTTCGATACTTTCTGGATCCAGGTGAATTTTGGCGAGGCTTGCAATATGTTCAACAACAGATTTATTGATTGTCATAATTAGAAATTGGCTTATGACCATTGTTTATGAAACCGAATTATAGCCTACGACGTATTGTGCGCCCACTCCCTCGTTGCTACATTACGAGGTAAGTTTTCCTATGTTTTCTGATTCTATCTTTCGCCATTTTTCTAGAAAAAGCATTTTTGGTCTTTTTTCTAATGACCTTGCCATAGATCTAGGTACAGCCAACACGCTAGTCTACGTTCGTGATCGCGGTGTTATTTTAGATGAACCATCTGTTGTTGCAATCAGAACTGGGTCAATTTCGCCAGAGAATACGGTTTTAGCTGTCGGAAAAGAGGCTAAGATGATGTTAGGCCGTACACCAGGTAATATTAGAGCTATACGTCCAATGAAAGATGGCGTCATAGCTGATTTTGGGATCACCGAAGTTATGCTGAAATTTTTTATCCGCAGGGTTCAAGAAAATCGTTTTTTTTCAAGTCCGAGAATTGTAATCTCTGTTCCAGGAGGGTCTACTCAGGTTGAACGTCGGGCAATTCGGGAATCTGCGAGAAGCGCGGGTGCTCGAGAGGTCTACCTTCTCGAGGAACCAATGGCTGTTGCGATAGGGGCAAGTCTTCCAGTAGCGGAGCCGACTGGGTCACTTGTAGTTGATATAGGTGGTGGTACAACAGAAGTTGGTGTAATTTCTTTAGGTGGACGTGTTTACGCAACCTCAATTCGAGTTGCTGGTGATACTTTTGATGAAGCTATCATCAACTATGTTCGGCGACGTCATGGATTACTGATTGGAGAGGCAACAGCGGAGAGGGTGAAAAAGGCAATTGGTACGGCTTGGATTGATTCCGAACCTAGAGAAATGGAAGTTAAAGGAAGAGATGTATCGGAGGGTGTTTCGAGCAGCCTCGTTATAACAAGCGATGAAGTTTATGAGGCTATCAGTGATGCCCTGCATCAAATTATCCGATCCATTAGAGAGGCTCTAGAAAATACTCCACCTGAGCTATCTGCGGATATAGGTGAACGAGGAATGGTGATAGCAGGTGGTGGAGCAATGATGCGGGATATGGATAGAAGACTAATGGAAGAAACTGGTTTACCAGTGGTAATTGCAGATGATCCTTTGACTTGTGTAGCGCGTGGTTGCGGCCGCGCGTTGGAAGAAATGGATATTCTTGGAGATGTTTTTACTCACGAGTGATTTTTAGGTATGTCGATTTGTATTATGCTTTATATCATTTGGTAGTACTTCGGATTTTTTTGGAAACGAAAAATATATAGTTGATGAAAAGAAAACGTCTCGCTCCGTTGGCGAAACTGTTAGTACTGATATCAGTCTCTATTTGCCTGATTATAGTTGATGAAAAATCAACTAGCTTGAGGCAAGCTCGATCTTTTGTATCTGTTGTAGCACTTCCATTTCACATGGTTGCTTCATCGCCCGTGATGTTCGTCCGCTGGATCGGTGGAGATTTACATGATTGGAGCAAGCGAAATAAAGAATATGAGAATCTACAGAGAGAGTATCTCATTCTACGTTCGCGTCTTCAGCAACTAGAAAATTTAGAATATGAAAACGATCGATTACGGAACATAACCTCATCAGCCGAACGGATCGCATATGAAGTTATGTTCGGGCGGGTAATTGAGATTGGAGTAGATCATTACGCAAATTCAGTTATGGTAAGTCGGGGGACTGTTGATGGCGTTTATGTTGGCCAAACAGTTATCGATTCAAATGGCCTAATTGGTCAAGTCAGACGTGCCGGGTTACTTGAAAGTTCGGTAATGTTAATTACTGATCCTAGTTTAGCTGTGCCTGTTCAGATAGCACGGACAGGTCTTCATACCATTCTCTATGGGAGCGGTGTGGAGGATTTGCTCAATGCCCCATTTCTTGAGAGGACTGTAGATATTGTAGAGGGAGACGTGTTCGTGACTTCAGGTTTAGCCGGTAGTTATATGGCAGGTTATCCTGTGGCACGCATTGTGGATATAGAACGAGACCCAAACTTGGCGTTTTTAGATATTCGTGCTCAACCGATGGCAGATCTGCAAAGTCTCCAAGAGATATTGCTTGTTTGGGATGGATCTAATGAGAAAACCCCTTCGGAACCTTTGGATAGTGGAAGGTTAGATGATTAAAGATCAAACAAAAAAAAGATGGTGGGTAATTTCAGGTACCCTCGCAGTTGGCATAGTTTTTTTGTGCATTCCTGCTGGCCCAGGTTGGAAAAATTACAATCCTGATTGGGTATCGCTTGTTTTGATTTATTGGTGTTTTGCGATACCTAGCAGAATAAAACTGACTTCAGCCTGGTTGACCGGTATATTCTTAGATGTAGTTACTTTTGGAGCGTTAGGACGCTACGCGCTCACTAAGACTCTAATTGTTTTTATAGCCAATAGAATTGCGTTCCGAGTTCGAATATTTCCTATCTGGCAACAATCGCTAGTCATGTTAGTGTTGTTGTTTTTGGAATCACTGGTATTAATCTTGGCCGACTTTTTAATTGTTGGTGCAAATGTTTCATATAGTCCAATTGTGGGGGTAGTGATTGGCGGAGCTCTATGGTTCCCACTGTACTTTTTACTTCGAAAAATCCGACATTGGGCGAGACTACCTTAAAATAATGAGAGCATTTCTAAAAACTAATTTACCTATATTTAATCCTAAACGTGATCTAAGCATCACAAGGTTTCGTCTGCTGCTTGCAACTTTATTTGTGGTAGCCTTAACTGCTGTCGTGATTGCTCGCCTAATTAATCTTCAAGTGTTGAATTACGATAGGTACAAAACATTATCAGTTGAAAACAGGGTGGGATTGGTACCAGTATCCCCAGTGCGTGGTCAAATCCTTGATCGCAACGGACAAATACTGGCCGATAATTATCCAGCATATGAGTTAGAAGTTGTACCAGATAAAGTCGACAGTATGGAGCGCACAATAAACGACTTGGGAGAATTGATTACCCTTAATGAAAAAGAGCTAGAAGCTTTTGTAAAAGCAGTGAGATCACGCCCTGGTTTTGAATCGCAAATATTGAAACAGAGTTTGAGTCCTGAAGAGGCATCTATAATCGCGGTCAATCAACATCGTTTCCCGGGTATTGCTCTTCGAGCAAATCTAAGACGTACTTATCCTTTTTCAGATCTCGCAGCACATGTAGTGGGTTACGTTGGTCGTATTAGCGAGGAAGATCTGAAGAATATTAATAGATCTGCATACAAAGGTACTCGTTATATCGGAAAAGTTGGTATAGAAGCCAACTATGAAGATGAATTGCTAGGTGTAGCTGGATATGAAACGGTAGAGTTTAATGCGCATGGAAGAATTATTCGATCGCTGGACTATCAGTCACCGATAGCTGGTTGGAACGTCAATTTAACTTTGGATATTGATCTTCAGAGGATCGCTCGTGATGCATTGGGTGACCAGAGAGGTTCTGTGGTTGTGCTTCAGCCTGACAGCGGAGATGTTTTAGCATTAGTTAGTTCTCCCGACTATGATCCAAATTTATTTTCTAAAGGATTGTCTATTAAATCATATGATGCTCTTCGTAAGTCTCCTGACAAGCCTCTGATGAATCGAGCTATTCACGGTCATTATGCTCCTGGTTCTACGATCAAGCCAATTTTAGGAATATCCTTATTAGAGGATAGATTCGATTTCGACGAACAATTTGTGTGTAAGGGTGAATTTTATTTACCTGGTAGAGATAGGCCTTATCGATGTTGGAAGCGAGATGGACATGGTGAGATTAACTTGGTTGAAGCAATCGCACAGTCTTGCGATGTATATTTTTATAAATTATCTTTAGCTTTAGGTATAGATAAAATGGCATTGTGGTTCAGGCACTTTGGGTTGGGAAAAGAAACCAAAGTGGATCTAAATGGAGAGGCTATTGGTTTGGTGCCAGATCCAGAGTGGAAAAGAAGTGCTTATGATGAGGCCTGGTTCCCAGGTGAAACCGTTATTTCAGGTATAGGGCAGGGTTATTTGCTCGCCACACCATTGCAGTTAGCTGTTGCTACAGCAGCTATCGCAAACAATGGAAAAATTATCAGACCACGACTTCTTTCTTATCTAAAAAATGCAGAAACTGGTGACGTTCTTATGGGTCCTGAAGTAGAAGTGATATCTAGAATTCCTGCTAATTCATCTATGTTAAGTATAATTTCAGAGGGAATGATTGATGTTGTGCATGGCTCAATGGGTACCGCTAGAGCAATGGGTTCAGGACTGCCGTATCGAATCGCCGGAAAGACTGGAACATCGCAACTTATATCTATGGTGGAAGATGATGAAACAGATCAAGTTAATATCCCAGATAATCTAGTTGATCATGCACTGTTCGTTGCTTTTGCTCCTGCCGACAATCCCCGTATTGTGGTAGCCATTGTCGTTGAGAATGGTGGAAGTGGGAGTAGAGCGGCTGCGCCTATTGCTAGAAAAATATTCGACTACTATCTCATCGACAGATTACTTCGTGCATCCACCAATTGGAAGGAATTTGGATTTGGTTAACCGGCTTCATATTGATGGGGCATTATTTCTTGGCATTATTATGCTACTTATAGCTGGACTGTTTATTGTTTTTAGTGCAGGTGGAGAGAATTGGGATCTTCTTCAACGTCATGGTATTAGAATACTTATATCTTTATTTATATTATTATCAATAGCACAAATTCCTCCGCATTCGTTGCGACGTTGGTCGCCCCATTTATTTTTCTTCAGTATGGGCAGTCTGGTACTAGTATTATGGGTGGGTTATGTTGGTCGTGGAGCACAAAGCTGGCTCGAATTGGGAATACTTCGGTTTCAGCCATCTGAAGTTATGAAACTTGCGATTCCGATGGTTGTCGTATGGGTTCTAACTCGTAGACCGTTGCCACCAAAGATGATAGATCTGATATTTGCCGGAATCGCAATTCTTTTGCCAAGTTTTTTGGTTGCGATGCAGCCTGATCTCGGAACCGCTATACTGCTAATTTTCTCAGGTTTATCAGTAATTTTCTTGGCTGGTGTTCGTTGGCGTTATCTTCTCACGATGATCGCTTTTGTTGCGGCGATAGCGCCATATCTATGGTACCAGTTACATGATCACCAGAGAAGGAGAATTGTGACAATGTTCAATCCATGGGATGATCCGATGGGCTCTGGCTACCATATTATCCAATCGCAAATTGCAGTTGGTTCTGCTGGTATCGCGGGGAAGGGTTGGTTGAATGGAACTCAATCGCAACTTGAATTTATTCCCGAAAGAAGTACCGATTTTATCTTTGCAGTCTATGCAGAAGAGTTTGGTTTGATCGGGGCTATCGTTTTAATAGTGCTTTACTTATTTGTAGTAGGAAGAGCTCTCGTTTTAGCTTATAAAGCAGAAGATAGTTATACACGCCTATTAGTTGGAAGTCTTGCGCTCACATTCTTTTTCTATATTTTCGTTAATACGGCGATGGTTACTGGTGTTCTACCTGTAGTTGGAATTCCATTACCATTAATAAGTTACGGTGGAACTTCAATGGTAACGGTGATGGCCGCATTTGGAGTAATAATGAGCGCAAGCACACATAAACGTTTAATGAGATAGTTAAGAATAGATAAAGCTATGAAGTTAATCAAAAGATCTATGGCCTTATTCTTCGTTATAGTAATTATTTTTTTTGGGTCAATTGCCTATGGTTTGAAATTGGATGCTTATCCTAGACTTGTGTCAATAATTGATACTCTAGTTGCGGACAACGGACTTGATCGTGATCTTTTAGATTACTGGTTGGGAGAAGCAAAGCTAGATATGACTATTGTAGAGATCATGGAACGACCAGCTGAGAGCTTAAAGTGGAATGAATATAAGAAACGGTTTTTGACACGTAAATCAATTCAGAATGGGAGAAAATTCTTAAAAGAAAATTCAGAAATTTTGAGTCGTGCCGAAATTGAATTTGGGATTCCGCAAGAAATCATAGTTGCAATAATCGGTGTTGAAACCCGTTATGGCATGGTTACTGGTCGCCGACGTGTTCTTGATTCATTGACCACATTATCCGTCGAATATCCACGCCGGAGTTCTTATTTCTCAGGGGAATTGAGTGAATTTCTGATGCTCGCTCATGATGGTTTCTTTGATCCTTTAGAAGTAAAAGGCTCCTATGCTGGGGCAATCGGAATTCCACAATTTATGCCTACGAGTTATCGGCACTATGCAATTGATTTTGATGGCGATGGACATGCTAATCTTATTGATAGCACAGAGGATGCTATCGGTAGTGTGGCGAGTTACTTAAAAAGACATGGATGGAAAACTGATGAGCCTATTGTGAAAAATGTTTCTAAAGAAGATGGAGAAACAATTAGCGTCTATGTGACTAAAGGCTTTAATCCAGATATTTCTATATCGAGTTTGATAAATAAGGGTATTCAATTGGAAGTCGAGGATTTTAAAGATGATAAAGTAGGAATAATTAAACTAGATAACGATTATGGTAGTGAATTTCGCATTGCCTACCCGAATTTTTTTGTTCTTACTCGATATAACCGAAGCCAGAATTATGCTATGTCAGTTTTTGAATTATCTGAGAAAATAGCTAAACCTTAGATTTGAGCATTAAACGTGATTAAATTTTTTTTTAGCGTTATTGTTTCGACATTTGTCCTATCGGCCTGTAGTGTTACACCTGAAAGACCAGTCACAAAAAGCTCTGGAGGTGCGTATTATCAGGATGATGGACCCCCTCTCAAGGCCGATGTAGATTTGGAGCGCGTTGATGAAGCAGTGCCGAGGCAGGAACCTAGATCTCGCATAGGAAACGCTCCATATACAGTGTTTGGGCAGCGCTACTACCCAACTCAATCTGCCGATGGATATAGGGAGATCGGTGAAGCTAGTTGGTATGGAAAAAAATTTCATGGACGCACCACTTCTAGTGGTGAGATATATGATATGTATAAGATGACTGCGGCGCATAAGACATTACCATTGCCGACTTATGTTAGAGTTCGCCGACTTGATACAGATGTTAGTGTTGTAGTCCGAGTAAATGATAGAGGTCCATTTCTAAAGGGACGAATAATCGATCTATCTTACGTAGCCGCACGCAAGATTGGTTTGGTTGAACAAGGCACTACAAAAGTAGAAGTTACATCCATTAGAATTAAAAATGAGCAGGCAAGGGCAAGTAAATCTGGAGTATTTCTTGAGGCTGGCAGATTTAGGTTGCCTGAGAATGCTGAAAATCTAAGCGCTCGACTGCGAAAATTGAATATAGGTTCGGTCGATATATTTTCTGAGAACATAGGTGAATTGGTTTACTATCGTGTTCGGCTAGGACCAATATCGAATGATCAGGAATTAAATGACTACATTTCTAAGATACGATCAGTTAGTGGACGTTCCCCTAAAATGTATTAAGAAAATTGTTAGGTAAAATATGATGAAAAATAAAGTGCGTGTGTTAACTTTTTTAGTGGCTTGGATGGTAGCACTTTCTGTTAGCGGATATGAATCTGAACTTCCTGATGAAATGGAATCGAAGATGCCACCTCCTAAAGTGAATGGAATCTCCTGGGTCCTTATGCATCCCGAAACCGGACTAATAATTGCCGCTGAGAATCCTGATGAGAGATTGGAGCCAGCTAGTTTAAGTAAACTCATGACTGCCTACATAGTCTTCCGTGAGATCCGCCTGGGAAATGTTCAGCTCGATGAAGAGGTTGTGGTTAGTGAAAAAGCATGGCGAACTGGTGGATCCAGAATGTTTATCGAGCCGAATGAGAAGATTTCGGTGGAAAATTTGTTGCTAGGCATGATAGTGCAATCAGGTAATGATGCGGCTGTAGCTTTAGCGGAACATATTGCCGGCAGCGAAGAAAGTTTTGCAGGACTAATGAATCAAGTTGCGACAGAACTTGGATTAAAGAATAGCAATTTTGTCAATAGTACTGGTTGGCCAGACCCAGATCATTTCAGTACGGCCAGAGATATTAGTCTAGTGGCTGCCGCTATAATCCGTGAATTTCCAGATATGTATGGCTATTACGCCATTAGAGAATTTACATGGAACAACATCACTCAGAGAAATAGAAATCCTCTACTTGGTAGAGATGACACAATTGATGGCGTAAAGACTGGCCACACCGAGGTTGCTGGATATTGTTTAGTTGGCTCGGCGAAGGAGGAGAATTTTCGAATTATCGCTACGGTGTTTGGTGCAGAAAGTCCTTCGGCACGAGCTGAGTCCGTATATGCGTTACTCAAATATGGGTTCGCTGCTTATGAATTGCATCGGATATATCGTACTGGCACAGCTGTTTTAAATGATGTCAAAGTATACAAGGGTGATCAAAAAACTTTAACGGTTGGGGTTCCAACTGATATCCAGCTGATTCTTCCAAAAGGCGCTCGATCAGGACTTGAGGCGGTAATTGAAATAGATGAGCCGATAATAGCTCCACTGGATAAAAATGCCGAAGTTGGAACTATTGTTTTAAGCCTTCAGGGAGAAGGTATTGGTACTTACCCATTGGTTACCTTGAGTGCTATAAATCTTGGTTCGTGGCCCAGCCGGATATTTGATGAGATCCGATTGCAGCTGCGTTGATGGATTACGGAATTGGTAGCATAGATTGGTTAATAATGATTTATTGGAATTTCCGTGTCGCTTTGAAGTGAAAGCTATGGGGCACTGGAGTAGTGAATTGGAGAGTCAAATTTATAGGATAGTTAGCCGTCATTTAGGTGATGGAG
The DNA here is from genome assembly GCA_964343365.1 of uncultured Acidiferrobacteraceae bacterium. Classification (GTDB taxonomy): domain Bacteria; phylum Pseudomonadota; class Gammaproteobacteria; order Arenicellales; family UBA868; genus CAJXWH01. The sequence continues at coordinate 11,475 of CAYFJI010000016.1, read as the reverse complement.
AGATACTTGGTATACGCTCTAGACTTAGTCGAGAAGGTCGTTACATTGCTATAACCTGTGTTATTGAGGCGAACAATCGTGCACAGTTAGATGCCATTTATATGGATCTGAATAGTGAACCTGATGTCCTAATGACTTTGTAGAAATCGAGAAACAGAGTGAAATCAAGTTCTCCTGTTATGGTTCGAAATTTTGGCACATCTCAATATCGACCAGTTGCAGACTATATGCGTAGATGGACCGAGAATCGTTCAGATTCTACATTAGATGAAATTTGGATCGTCGAGCATCCTCCAGTATATACTCGAGGTGTAAGTTCCCGGGATAAACCTCGGCAAAAAGGAGGAGAGATTGCATTGGTTGATGTCGATCGGGGTGGGAAAATTACTTATCATGGTCCTGGACAAAGTGTATTCTATCTTTTATTTGATTTACGTAGACTCAAGTTAAGCGTTCGTCACTTAATCAGAATTGTACAGCTCACAGTAATCGAATTTTTAGCAAGCTACGAGATTTTTGGAAATATGCGGGAAGGAGCGCCAGGCGTTTATGTGGGGGACGCTAAGCTTGCTGCAATCGGTATTAGAATTCGTGGAGGTTGCTCCTACCATGGTTTTTGTATAAATGTGGATATGGATTTGTCTCCTTTTGATTTTATTGATCCTTGCGGATATGTCGATCTTCGGGTAACTCAATTAAAAGATCTCGGCATAGATATTGGAACCCAGCAGGTAGTACGGGCAATAATTGAGAGATTAACGTCTAAATTGAGCTACGGGGAAGTTTTATATAGCACTAGCAGTATTTCAAAAATTGAAACCTATGTCTAAGTATATTAAGGAAATTAGTAAAATAGATTTGAGGTTTTGCTGTGAAAGTGATTTAAATATGGTGATGATATGGATTCGGATGTTTTTTATATTGTCTTTAGCACCATTTAGTTCATTTGCTATGGCTCAAAATAGTCTAACTACGAATTCGGAGTTTTATACTGAAACATCAATTTGTCGAATTGATCAGATTCAAACTCCATCCACTATTATTCCGTTTATTGGGCGAGATTCCTCAAACATGCCTTTTCAACTTGAGGCAGATCAAATTGATATGCCTCGATCCGGAACAATATCTCTAGCTGGTAATGCGAGTGTAATTAAGGGTGCAGAAGCAATATATGCTGATCATATTATGTATGGTAAAGATAATAGTTTAATAGAAGCGATGGGGAACGTTGTGATGCATACTAGCAATGGTGATCGTATAGAGGCTAGTGCGCTTCAGCTCGATTTTGAAACGCAAATTGGTTACGCTGATGAGGTATCTTTTAATCAAGCTGACACTGCTTATGAGGCTCCTAGATGTAGCAATCAAAATAGTTGTGATCAAAATACAATAGAGCCATTGTCTTTAGTTGGGCCAGTGTCGGTTATGCGGGGTTATGCTCAGCGTGCCTACTTTGACGGACATGATCGACAAAGATTAAACAACGTTAGACTTTCAAGGTGCCCCGATGGTGATGACAGCGTTGTTTTAGTTGCCAGTCAAGTTATTTTCGATCATGGTACTGGTGAGGCGACGGGCCGTGATCTTAGTGTTCGTTTTTTTGATACTCCAATTTTTTATTTTCCAATCTTAACTTTCCCTATTTCGGATGAACGAAAAACAGGTTTTCTTTTTCCCTCTTTTGGATTTGGAGATGACTATGGCTTCCGCTTAGTTACACCGTACTACTTGAACATAGCATCAAATAGAGACGCAACGATAACCATAGATCATATGACAAGGCGTGGGACTCTTTTTAGAGGTGAATATAGATACATTGGCACAACTACTTTTGGAGGATTTGATGGTCGGGTCGGCGCTGAGTTTATTGATAAAGATAGGAAATTTGGCAGCAAGCGTTACGGAGCAACATTGCTTCATCGACAGCAATTTGGTGAGCACTGGAACAGTAAACTTGATCTGGGCTATGTATCTGACCGCGATTATTTGGATGATTTTGGTGATACTTTAGGTGCAGATAGTGCAGATCATGTACCTCAAAGCTTTAGCGCGGAATATAGGCGTAGTGATCAAATTCTACCCGATGACGATCTAAATTTTGGCATTCTTTTTTCCGACCATCAGATTATTGATCCTCTTATTCAAGAGAAAAATAGCCCTTATGCGAGATTACCTGAACTTTCTTTGGATTGGAAAGCAAAATTACGAGAGCAGGCGCTACAATCAGAATTGAACGCAAGCTGGACTCGTTTCGAGCATGCGGCTCCTTCAAAAGTTACAGGCAGCCGTTTCAATTTGCGACCAAGTATTTTGTTTCAGCAGGAAGAACGTTACGGTTTTTCTCGTTCTCGGGTAGATCTTGATCTTATATCTTACAGTCTGAATGAGAGGTTGGGAAATTATAGTTTACGTCCTAATCTTGTTGTGCCCGTTATCAGTTTCGATTCTGGGCTTATATTTGAAAGAAAAAGCTACGGTTTTGAGAATTATTGGCTACAGACTTTAGAGCCAAGGGTTTATTATGCTTATGCACCTTATGTCAATCAGGATGATCAGCCGTTATTTGATGATAGTGAGTTTGAATTAGATTCAATGTCTAAGTACTTCTCACCCAACCGATTCCATCGTACCGATCGTGTGGGTGATACTAATCGAGTCACATTAGGTCTCTCCACTAGACTAATCCAATCTGGATCCGGTAAACAAAGACTTCAAGGCGGGGTAGCCCAAATGTTTTATTTGGATCAACGCCGAGTTCGAGAAAAGCCGAGTTTAGAACCAATGACGAATAGATATTCGGATCTATTTGGAGAAATAAGTGTTAATTTTACCGATCAGTTATCTAGTTCATTGGATTTAGTATGGAATTGGAATGATAAAAAAATATTGTCTTCAGATGTCAATTTAGACTATGAGCATCATAGAAGCCGTATCGGCTTATCTTATAGGTTCAACCCAAGCAAATCAAAAGAACAATTGATTTCTGATCTTGAGTGGCCTTTTTATAGGAATTGGTTAGTCGGAGTTGAGAATATTTATTCATTCAGAAACAAAACTAATTTACAGACTGGCTTAAGCATTAACTATGATGCATGTTGTTGGTCAACGCAGTTTAAGCTTGATCATGAACGGGAAGAGACTATGGGAAGTTGGGAGGGTAATTCCAGCTTTCTTTTTCAAATAGAATTGAGAGATTTAGGGACTATTTCTAGTAGTGCTATAGATGGTATTAGTGCTGGATTAGGTTTCAACTAAATTAAAATATTGAAGAATGAAGAATGTGAAAAAATAAAAACGATGAAAAAACAGAATCTATCGCTACATCACTTGTTGTGTCTGATCATTATTTTGTCGCTTGAACAAGCATTTTTTTGTGCTAGTTCCGTGGCTAAAGAAATTGATAGAGTCTATGTCATTGTTAATTCGGATGTGATTACGCAGTCTGAAATAGAAAGGGAATTATATTTTTCGAAAAATCAACAACGAGCAAAAGGGGAAACACTACCTGTCAAAAAGCTAAAAAAAATGGTGATAGAAAAATTGATTCTGAAAAAGTTGCAATATCAAAAAGCAAAGAGTATGGGCATTGTTATAAGTGAGAACGATTTGATGGCAGCAATAATAGAAATCGCCACAGAAAATAATCTGTCGATGTTAAGCCTTAGAGAGGAAATTGAACAAACAGGTTTTTCCTATACGGAATATAAGCAGGATCTGCATCACCAACTATTAGTGCAAAAGTTGATAGCGCGAGAAATTAATCGCCATATAAGAGTATCGGAAGCAGATATTGATGAATATCTTGAAAAGAACCCAAATTCAATTGATAGACTTGAGTACAAATTATCCCATATTTTAGTTTCGTTTGAAGACAATAATGAGCACGCTCGCTCGTTAGCGGAAGAGTTATATCAGCGCATTGTATCTGGCGCCCATTTTAATTTAGTTGCTGGGGAAATATCTGAAAATAAAAACCCCAATACTAATAGTGATTTGGGGTGGCGAAATTCGGATCAAATTCCCGATCTTTTTCTTAATGTTGTTCGTCAAATGGAAGTAGGTGAAGTGTCTTCTCCAATTAGGAGTAAGAATGGATTTCATATACTTCGATTGAATGGTAAAAGAGGAGAAGGTGTGTATATTGTTGATCAAAACCGAGTGCGCCATATTCTATTGATTCCAGATCAACTTACTGATAAGTCTTCAGTTATAGAAAACCTTGTGCGTATTCGAAAAAGAATTCAAGCTGGAGAAAAATTTGGTGATTTAGCAAGGCGCCAATCTGCTGATTCAATTAGTCGTGCACTTGGTGGTGATCTTGGATGGTTAAACCCTGGAGATTTAGAGCCTGAATTAGAGAATGCGTTACTTTCCCTATCAATTGGTGACATTAGTATGCCTGTTCAAACAAAAATGGGCTATCATTTGATTCAACTAACTGATCGTCGTGCTTATGATATAGGTGTTAGCTTAACTAGGGAAAAAGCTGAACTAGCAGTTAGGTTAGAAAAATTCAATAAAAGATATGGAGAATGGACAACTGAACTAATCAGTAAGGCATGGATTGATTATCGTGTCATTGAATAGGAATGAGAGCTTCATTACTTATTAAAAATAGATGTCACTCTCTATGAAATGGTAATTTGACGCCATACAAATTTAGCACCTGATCTATGTTTGAACTAAATTGCTTTATTACCTGTTTCTCCGGTTCGTATTCTAATAACTTGCTCTATTTCAGTAACAAAGATTTTCCCGTCCCCAATTTTTCCTGTTTGCGCTGTTCGTGTGATTGCTTCTATTACTTGATCAACTAGATCTGTGGTTATCGCGATCTCAAGCTTGATTTTTGGGAGAAAATCGACTGCATATTCAGCGCCACGGTATAGTTCTGTATGTCCTTTTTGACGGCCGAAACCCTTTACTTCAGTAACAGTCATGCCTCGAACATCGAGAGTTGCAAGAGCATCTCGAACATCATCTAGCCTGAAAGGTTTGATAACAGCAGTAACTAGTTTCATGTTTTTATCCTATTTTGTTTGTTTATGGGTGAGGGTATCATTTTTCCATCCTCGGAAAACGTTCCTGACGTGACTAAGCTACGTTATTTTCAGCTTATCGATCATCTAGTATCATGTAATATGATACTCTTTAATTCTACTGGTTGAAACAGTGCCAAGCCTATCCAATTACGATTTCTTGCTTTTCTTAGATGAGAGGTTTATTTTGATACAATGAGATGATTAACGTTTCAAAAAATTTGTGTTCGAAATTATTTATACAGAGAGATAATAATGTCACTTAATAAGATTGCTGCTGCTATTGCGGATGTTTTGCCGGGAGATTTATCTGACGAGGTTCGAAAAAGCATTAACATTGGGGTTCAGTCGGTGTTAGAAAAAATGGATTTGGTCACACGTGAAGAATTTGAAATTCAGGAAAAAGTCTTGGCTCGGACTCGAGAAAAACTTGAAGTATTAGAGGAACGAATGCGTGAGCTCGAAAAATGAGATTGACTGTATCTAAGAGATATTTAAGGGAAAACTACATTTATTGCTATAAGAGATATGGAAGAAATAAATAATTTACCGAAAGTGGAGCTATAGACTAAGCATATGCGACCTTACTATGACATTCACGTTTTTTGTTGTGTTAATGAGCGCCCAGAAGATCATCCCCGCGGTTCTTGTGGGGCTCGTGGCTCCATTTCTTTACAAAGCTACATGAAAGCGAAGGCAAAAAAAATGAATGTTGTGGAAAAAATTCGTATTAACCGAAGTGGTTGTCTGGATCGTTGTGAGCTAGGCCCAGCAATGGTGATTTACCCTGAAGGGGTTTGGTATAGCTATTCTACGCAGACCGATGTTGACGAAATCCTTGAGCGGCACATACTAAAAGGAGAGCGTGTTTCTCGTTTATTACTGAAGCCTGATCAGGAAATTCTTGACAAATCATAGTTTAAAGAGAATTAAGCAATTTTGTAATGATGCTTTAGATGGATGACATGAAAACATTATCGAATAAACGGGTCATAATATCTGGTGCTAGTCGTGGTATTGGCCTGGCCATTGCAAAAAAATTAGCAGCGGAAGGAGCAAGTATCGCTATTTTGGCTAAGACTGATAAGCCACATGCAAGGCTTCCAGGAACCGTTCATACCGCAGCAGAGGAAATTGAGGCGGCGGGCGGACGTGCGCTTCCAATTGTCACAGATATTAGAAGCGAGGATCAAGTAAAGGTCGCGGTAGCGCAAGCAGCAGAAGTTTTTGGCGGTATAGATTGTTGTATCAATAATGCTAGCGCCATCTCACTTACACCCACCGTCAAAACTCAAATGAAACGTTTCGACCTCATGTTTGATGTAAATGTTCGAGGAACTTTTTTGGTAACTAAGGAGTGCATTCCACATCTTAGCAAAGGCATTAATCCTCATATTTTAAACATCTCACCACCATTAGATCTAGATCCAAAGTGGTTTGCACCAAATGTAGCTTACACGATGTCTAAGTTTGGGATGAGTCTATGTGTTCTAGGAATGGCGATGGAATTAAAGGTGTTGGGTATAGCGGTTAATGCCCTATGGCCCCATTCAGTTATTGCTACTGCAGCAATTTCGAATGTCGTTGGGGGTAAGTCTACCTTGGGGCACTGTAGAACTCCAGAAATTATGGCGGATGCAGCAGCTCTGATTTTATCTAAGGATGCTAAAAATTTTTCAGGTAATTTTTGTATTGATGACGTCCTGCTATCGGATGAAGGTGTTGTAGATTTCAGCAATTACCGTGTAGATTCTAGTAAGAACCTATGGAGTGATTTTTTTGTTCCCTCTGAAATACCCCAGGTAGAGAATCTAGTAGTTGTAAACGCCCCTACCGAAAGCGAGAAGTCGAAATAACTATATTCGGCATTTCCTATCTGATAGATCGCTATTTTGCTCTAATTGAATAGCATTAAAAGGCGTCATCGGTGACATTTATAATTTCTTCTGAGCCTGACATAATAGCCGCAAATAGAGACCCGGTCTGTGGGAGGATGCGGTTAAAGAAAAACTTTGCTGATGTAATTTTATTGGAATAGAAGGTTTTTTCATTTCCTTTTTGTTTCGGAATTGATTCTTCAGCCATTTTGGCCCACAGATAACCAAGTGCGACGAGACCAAATAATCGTAGATATTCACTTGCTACTGCAGCGCTTTCATTTGGTTCAGAAAGTGCAGTTTGAGCGATATGTCCTGTGGCAATTTGTAACCGACCAAAAGCCTTTCCTAGTGGTACGACAAATTGCTCGAGCTCTTTATTTGCGCTTTGGCTCTCGAGCCACTCCGCTAATGGATGAAAAAAACTTCGGAGGTATCTGCCATTATGAGCAGGAATTTTTCGACCAATCAAATCAAGTGCTTGGATCCCGTTGGTTCCTTCATAGATTTGGGTTATTCGAGCATCCCTCACGAATTGTTCAACACCAGTGCTACGAATGTATCCATGCCCTCCATGAATTTGTAGACCCATGTTTGCAACGTCATAACCGAAATCTGTTAAAAAGGCTTTAACTATAGGCGTCATTAGCTGAACAAAGTCATCCGCTTCTTGCCGAGCAATTTCGGTAGGTGCATGATCTCTGAAATCTATGTTTCTTGAAACCCAGAAAGTCAAAGCGCGAGCGCCTTCCGTGAAAGATTTCATTATTAAGAGTGTTCGTCTTATGTCCGCGTGAACTACAATCGGATCTGCTGGTTTGTCAGGGTAGACTGATCCGGCTATTGCCCTTCCTTGAAGACGTTCTTTTGCGTAGCTACTCGCTGCTTGATAGGCAATCTCCGCAATTCCAAGACCTTGCATACCAACCCCCAGGCGTGCGTCATTCATCATTGTGAACATTGCTTGCATTCCTTTATTTTGTTCTCCTACAAGCCATCCAACTGCATCTTGAAAATTCATTACGCACGTCGCTGATGCTTTAATTCCCATCTTGTCTTCGATTGAGTCACACAACACTGAGTTCCTTGTTTTAGGCATGCCATTTGGATCTAGCAAAAATTTCGGCACCAAAAAGAGACTGATGCCTTTGATTCCAGAAGGTGCGTCTGGCATTCGCGCCAGAACCAGATGCACTATATTTTCCGAGAGATCATGTTCACCCGCAGTAATGAAGATTTTGGTGCCTGTTAATCGATACGTTTGGTTCTCTGATGGTACTGCTCGCGTCCTTATCATGCCAAGATCTGTGCCACAATGAGCTTCCGTTAAGCACATTGTTCCGCACCACTCGCCACTCACTAGTTTTGGGAGATATTGTTTTTTTTGTGCATTATTACCAAATAGATGAAGAGCTCGATAAACACCACGAGTCAAGCCCGGATACGTTGAAAACGCTAAATTAGCTGAGCACATCATTTCTTCCAGTGCGTTATTCACAGAACTTGGTAACCCTTGACCGCCAAATAGTGGAGCGCAATTTAGCCCAGCCCAACCACCCTCAACATAGGTTTTGTAGGCAGACTGAAATCCTGTAGGGGTCGTTACATTACCATCATTAAAATCGCAGCCTTCTTCGTCTCCTGACTGATTAATTGGGAATAGTTTGTTCTCACAAAGTTTAGCCCCTTCCTTCCAAATTGAATCAACGAGATCTTCTGAAGTGTTTGTGTATTTCTCCATCGATGAAATATCTAGCGGACTAAACAATTCATGATAGATAAATTGAAAATCTCTAAGTGGTGCTTTATACGTGAACATTATTAGTTACTCAGTTAGTTTCGGAGTGGTTTGCCTTTTTCCAGCATATGTTCCATCCGAGCTAAAGTTGATTTGGTTTTTAATAGCTCGAGGATAGATTTTCTTTCCAAGCTTAGCATTTGATCTTCACTTACTGTGTGAGTGATGTCGACATCATCACCCGTCAGAATTTTTGCAAGTGAATCAGCGATAACCACATCATGTGCTGTCGCCTTACCCATCTTACATAAATCTAAAACTGCCATATTTAATGCTAGTTTGCCACTCTTCCCCGGAAGCATAAATTCCGGTTTTTCCGGCGGAGAATAATTGCTAACAAGAGAGAGCGCCAAGTCTTTTGCATCACTTAGTAGTCGATCACGATTCATGGTAATTCCATCACCAGAGCGGAGAAAAAGGTGATGTTTTGCTTCTTCTGCAGATCGGGAAACGGTAGCAGTTCCAATGATTTCGAAGACTTTCATTACAGCGGACATTGGACCTTTTGGGTGTTTGGACGATTGTTGCCAGCGGTGCAGCATTTCTTTGCATCCTCCCCAGGCTGGTACAAGCCCAACACCAACTTCGACTAGTCCAATATAGCTTTCCGCATGAGCTTGAACTGCATCACTGTGAAGCAATAATTCGCAGGCGCCACCGAGCACCATCCCTGATGGAGCTGATACCACAGGAAATGGGGCGTACTTTAATGCCTTGTATACTTTTTGTCCTTCGACCACAATTTTGGTGATTTCAGGCCATGCTGCGATGTTTGCGGCAAACAATGCAAGCCCAAGATTGACGCCGACGGAGAAATTGTCGTTATCATTATGAATGACTAGAGCTTGGAAGTTGCTCGAAGGAATCTTTTTAATAGCTTTTTCGATAGTCTTGAAAACTCCAGAATCAAGACTGTTCATCTTGGTGTGAAATTCGAGGCACATCACATTATCTCCAATATCCCATAAACTTGCGGAATTATTGCCATCGATTTTTTTCTTTTTTCTTTTTAGGTCGCTTAGTAATATGACGCCCGCAGGTCGCTTGATGTTTTGATAAGAATTTTCACAGTTGTAATTTTGAAGTTCACCTCCATTGTTAATCTTATAAAAACTTTGGTCCTTTAAGTCAGAAATAAATTGTGGAATTGGCATGTTACTTTTTTCTAAACGACGAGCAAACCACGCAGCTCCTAACTGGTCCATCATTTCAAACGGACCCCACTTCCATGCGTAACCATTTCTCATTGCCTGATCAATCGAATGAATATTGTCAGTTATTTCAGGGACTAAGGAGGCAGCATAGCTCAGCGTATGCGACATAACTTTCCACGCGTATTGCCCGCCGGGATCTGGATGACTTAAGAGAGATTTTAAATCAATTTTTCGTGACGTAATACATTCAAGTTGCGGCTTAATTAAGTCACGGTATGTCAGATTACTGAGATCTAGTGCTTGTTTAATTTTGACGCCATCTTTTGCTATAAGTCGATAGAAACCCCCACTTCCTTTTCGTCCTATATATCCTTCAGAGATCATTTTATTGAGCAATTCGGAAGGTTGATAGATGTCTCGGTAGAGATCATCTTGAGGTAATAAAGTTAGCATCGATTTTTGTACATGAGGTTGAAGATCGATACCTACTAAATCTAGTAATCCAAAAACTCCGGTTTTCGGGATTCCCATAGGTTTACCAATTATCGCATCTGCTTCCTCAACATTAATTCCCATCTCTAGCGCGAAACGCACTGCAGCTTCGATCCAGAAAATTCCTATACGATTTGCGATGAAACCTGGCGTATCATTACAATCAACTACGACCTTACCTAATGTTTTGTTGGCGAACAGTCTTAGGGCATCTGCAACGTGTTGGTTCGTTTCAGGGCCAACAACTAGTTCTAGCAGACGCATGTAGCGCGGTGGATTAAAGAAATGTGAAATCATAAAGTCCTGACAAAACGATTGTGGAAGGCCATTAGTCAGTTGTGACAAGGGTATCGTTGATGTATTAGATGTAACAATGGAGCCAATTTTCCTAATCGCTTCAATTTCAGCGTAAATGCCCTGTTTTATTTTGATATCCTCAATCACTGCCTCAACGATAAGATCACTATCTTCAACGGATGCTAAATTATCTTCAATATTGCCAGCCATTATTCGTTTAGCAAATCTTGGATCCATAAGAGGGGCTGGGTTGGTCGACAGGATTTTTTTAAGAGCGTTCTCAGCGACTACATTCCTATTACTAGCATCTTTAGGCACAACATCAAGCAGAGATACCGATACACCAGCATTGGCTACCTGAGCGGCTATTCCAGCACCCATAACGCCAGCACCAATTACAGTTACATTACGAATTTCAGACATGCTTATACCGTCCCCAAAATCGTTGCAATTCCTTGGCCTCCACCGATGCACTGAGTCGACAACGCATATCGACCGCCCGAACGTGAAAGTATTGTCGCTGCTTTGCCCGTGATGCGCGCACCCGTGGCGCCGAGCGGGTGCCCGATAGCAATCGCGCCACCATCTAAATTTATTTTGGCAGGATCTAGTTCTAAATCTCTGATCGAGGCAATTGCCTGTGTAGCAAATGCTTCATTAATTTCGACAACATCAAGCGATTTGGCATTGATTTTTGCTCGGGCCAGAGCTTTACGGCTTGCAAAAATTGGACCTAAGCCCATGGTGGCTGGTTGGCATCCAGAAACTGCTGTGCTTACGATCCTAGCAAGTGGGTCTAGTTTGTGTTGATTGCAATA
>CAYFJI010000015.1:0-27307 GCA_964343365.1 uncultured Acidiferrobacteraceae bacterium | reverse complement strand
TAGCATCAACTTCGCGCTCTAGAATTTGGCTAGCACCTGCCACTGCCAACCCGGCCACCTGTTGACGTAGTTCTTCGCGAGCGTGATTTGTCTCCTTATCAATTTCACCACGCGCTGCCACCAAAATACGTTCGCCTTCTGCGCGTGCCGTAGTCTTAGCGTCTTCAATCATTTCTGTTTCGCGTCGTTCTGCTCTACGAATAATTTCTTGAGCTTGGTCCTTTGCCTCTTCAATTACCTTGGTCGCATTTTCCTCAGCTCGTGCTCTTTCTTTTCGCCCCTCATCTGCGGCAGCTAGGCCGTCTGCAATACGAGCTTTCCTCTCGTTGAGTGCCCCAATAATTGGAGGCCATACAAACTTCATGCAAAACCACACAAACACCGCGAAAGCAATGCTTTGTCCAATAAGGGTTGCGTTTATGTTCATAATTATCTTTAAGTGTTAGGTGGAATAAAACAACTCAACCAACAATAGCGAACATTATATAAAGAGATATCGCCACACCAATAATTGGTATCGCGTCTACCAAACCCATGATGATAAAGAATTGACTGCGTAGCATCGGCAAGAGCTCAGGCTGTCTAGCAATACCTTCTAAGAATCGAGCCCCCAACATACCGACGCCTATCGCTATACTAAAGCCTGCTATACCAAGAAGTGCTGCACCAGCGACGTACAGCAAAGCAATATCCATACCCATAACTTTCTCCTATTTTTATAAAAACATCAGCTTGAAATCGTTAACAATATTTTCACCTAAATTTAATGGTGGCTATGAGCCATCTCCATATATACAACCGTCAGCGTCATAAATATAAACGCCTGAAGCATCACGATCAGGATATGAAAAACCGCCCAAGCCCACTGCAAGACCCCGCCCGCGACCCCGAGCACTAAACCGCCAGAAAACAACAAAGCAATAAGTATAAAGATCACCTCTCCCGCAAAAAGATTGCCAAATAAACGAAGCGACAACGAGACAGGCTTTGAAATAAGACTAACAAATTCCAAAAAGAAATTCATTGGAATAAATAAGATTTTCAAGATTGGGTTTTTTGCTTGAAATGGTTGCATGGTTAGCTCTGCTGCAAAACCCACAGGCCCTTTAACCTTGACGCTGTAAAAAATTGTTAGAATGAAAACACCTAGTGCCATTCCGAAGGTGGCATTCGGATCAGTGGTCGGAACTACCTTCATATATTCAATACCCATGAGCTTGGCCAGCTCTGGAATCCAGTCTACAGGAACCAAATCCATTGTATTCATCAACAAAATCCAAACAAATAAAGTCAGCGCCAACGGGGCCACCATATCATTTTTATGAGTGAAGGAGCTTCGAACCTGGCTGTCGATAAAATCCACAACCCACTCAACAAAATTTAGAAAACCACTAGGTGTATCTGCCGTCGCTTTTGTAGCCGCCACCCTAAACAGCCAGAGGAAAACCACGCCCAACAAAACGGACCAAAACATAGTGTCAACGTGAACGGCCCAGAATCCCATTTCTTTCGCCTCCTCGGCAGTGTGGGCAAACCCCCAGGTTCCATCAGCATGCTGTCCGTAAGTAAGATTTTGAAGATGGTGTTTGATATAACCAGTTGTTGTTAATTTTTCACTCGCCATTTTTGGGCCTAGTTTTCTGTATTTTCATTAAGAGGCAATTGTGTTTTTTGAAGGGCTAGCAACACAATAGTCGAAATAAGCGCGATCAACAAGCCAATCGCGAAACCGCCTATTCGCACTTCATCAATTAACACAAAAACAGCTGCGCACAAAACAGTAACAATTGCCAACTTGCCAAACTCTGCGCTATACATTAGCAAAGCCTGGTTCTGCGCTTGTCTTTTTTTGGGCAAAACAAACACCTTCCATATGGCATAACCGTTTCCAATCACTCCTACACTGAATCCCATGACCGCAGATCGAGCCTCTCCAGGGGCTAACACCAACAAGATCAAAACCACTAGCGCTAGCGAAAATACGTGCCACAAGATCAACTTTAAAAATTTGGCACCACTCCCACTTGCATCCATTACGTCTATCCGCTTGCTCTTATCAAGGGACATGAACCTGTGCCGTTCTGTTTACGTCCAACGGCCGCGCAGTATAGGGTAACCCCACAAAACGGTCAATGTCCCACAATATTGTGTTTACCCCCAATTTGTTCAATTAGAATTATAATTGACTTAGGCATAGCTAACAAAGGCTGTTTAATTGAATCTGGTTTATCGTGCTTAAAAATAATATTTGTCTAATCTTCCTCAACGAGCAATTCTCGCATGCTAAACTGCAGCCCCACTTATGCCCCTAGACATTATATCCATGGATCTTGAGCTGGCTCGTTTCAATATGATTGAACAACAAATTCGTCCCTGGGGTGTAACTGATAGCTGGGTCTTGGAGCTCTTTGAAGAAATGCCTAGAAATCTTTTTGTGTCATCGAACCAACAGGCCCTAGCTTTTGCCGACCTAAGCCTGCCAATTGGTAAAAACGAAGCGATGTGGCAACCAAAAATTGAGGCGCGAGTCCTGCAGGCCCTGGCCCCTCGAAAGACCGAGCGCGTTCTTGAGATTGGCACTGGGAGCGGACACTTTACCGCTTTGTTAGCTCGCTGCTCACAACATGTCACCAGCGTTGAGATCCATCCTGAGTTCATTGAGCAAGCGAACACCCGGCTATTATTCAATAAAATCAATAATATAGAGCTAATTGAGGGGGACGGGGGGCTGGGCTGGCCTTCAATAAATCAGTGGGATATTATAGTTTTAACCGGTTCCGTTGCATATTTGCCTGAAAGCTACCTCGAGACTCTTGCCCCGAACGGACGGCTTATTGCTATAGTGGGGCAAGAACCCATAATGGAAGCACAGATATATGCACATGATAATAACGGGGGCTGGGCTATAAACTCTTTGTTTGAAACGGTAATTCGCCCACTAACCAACTCGGAGCAACCAAGCAGATTTAACTTTTGATTATTGATGGATTAAAGTTTTGACACCTTCTTTGAAATTAACCAGCTTTGGGGCCTTATTTATGGCTATTGCCTCTTTGGTAATGCTGTCCTGGAGCTCAAGAACACTTGCTGATCAAGAATACACGGTTGTCGCTGGCGACACAGCCTGTGAAATCGCCCAAAAATTCTCAGTGCCCTGTAAAAGCATAATAGACCTAAATAAACTGGGGGACGATGGACTGATAGTCGTTGGCCAACGACTGCAAATACCTGTCCCACCGAGGGCCACACCAAAGAATGTTGTTGCAGAACCGGCGCCTATCACTTCGCCGACAGAGCCTCCAGCCATTCCAGATACTGAAGAATTGTCTCCCACCCCAGATCTTAAGGCCACACAAAAGAATTTGAGCAGCAGTAAATCTGGCAAGAGGGCTGATCTTTGGGATGTCTTTACCGAAGCGAGAGCCAACGACCCCATATTTGCAGCTCAACGAACACAGCATAACGCGGCAGCGCAGGCAATTCCTCAGGCTCGCGCTACGCTCCGCCCACAACTTACCTTTGGAAGTGATTTAACGCGCACATACGACGACAACTTCGAAGACAGTGATGCGTTGCGCACTTCTATTTCGGCAACTCAAAGCCTATACAACTCGCCCGCCTCCATTACCCTCGATCAAGCTAAATACCGAGTCTCAGTGGCTGATGCCAATTATCGCGCGTCACAACAAGATCTAATTCTTCGGGTCGCCAAAGCTTATTTTTCTGCCCTCAGCATGGCCGACAACTTAATTTTATCTGAGAAAAATCAGGAATTAGTTGGCAAACAGCTTAGTCTTGCCTCAGAGCGGCTTAGCGCTGGAATCGGCACACAGACAGACCTTTTTGATGCGGAAGCAATGTATGAGGGCGCTATTGCAGATGGAATCGAGGCAACCAAGCTTTTAGATGATGCTAAACAGGCTCTGGCGCTTTTAACCGGAAATGAGACCGGCCCACTCTTAAAGCTAGAGTCGGCCACTAGCTTGGATCAGCCTTTGCCAAATAATCCAGAGGCTTGGGTTGAAGCGGCGCTTACTAATAATTTCAAGCTATTGGCCGAAAGACACAACCTATCGATTTCGAGGCTTGAGGCTGAGAAAAAAAGAGCGGCTCGCTTTCCTACACTAGGGGCATCTCTAACAACCTCTTTTACGGATACCGAGCAAAAAAATACCACACAAACGTCGCTGACTTTGCGTCTCTCGGTGCCCCTTTTGAAGGGAGGACTAATGAGATCTCAAATCAAAGAGGCCGATTTAAATCTCGAGGCTGCGTATTCTAATTTCGAAGCTAGTCGGCGAGAAGTTCAAATTAAAACGCGGGGTATATTCTTATCTATCAATAGTCGTCTTCGAAGAATTGAAGCGTTAGCTGGTGCTGTTAGATCTAAGCAAAGCGCGTTGCTGGCTAAAGAGGACGGGCTGGCAGCCGGCATCAATACAACTACTGAAGTTTTAGATGGTCGGCGAGACTTGTTCCTGGCCCAATTTAATCACCTCAAAGAGCGATACGATTTAATCATAGAAACTCTTGAGCTGGAAGCGCTGGTCGGCGACCTAACCGAAGAGGATATCCTTCGAGTCAGCGGGCGGCTTGAGTAACGCGACAACAGAATTTGGTAACTGAATTAAGCCGGGTGGAGCACATTATTTCAAATAAATAAACGTTGGAGTTGCGCTGGTTTTTCTAAAATAACAACGTTGTTGCGCCGTATATTCGCAATTTGTCTCCTTTGCGGGCGCCTTTAGCCGCTTCCAAACGAATATCTGTTCGCACAAACCGCTGTAACTTCCACACTAGCCCAAACCCAAAACCAGCCACGAAATTTTCTTTAGGGCTTGCAACTTCCTGTGGCACGGTCAGTCCGACATCAGCAAAAACGGTTCCTTTGATTAACTGGCCGACGAATTTTACGGGGACTAAAAGCTGTATGTTGCCCAATATGAAAGCATTGCCTTCTATTGAGTGCCTTGCAACACCTCGGATTGTCGAGTCCCCGCCTAAACCAAAGCAGGGATCACCAAAAATTGAGCCCGAACACCAGCCAAAACTAGCGCGGCTGTTAACTTGCAAGAAATCTAAAATGAATCCTTGGCGGTAATTATTTAAAAAGCCGTGACTTTGGTAAGTTACATGCTCATCGCTTAAGGTTTGTCTTATGTCATAGCCATATTCCCAGCCTTGTCGCCAACCTGACACCAGCTCGATGTCGCTTTGTCTAACCCCCGCTATCAATGTAATCACTTTGGTATCAAAAAATAAGCCGGGGTCGCCAGAAATTAGCCGATGCTTATATATTTGCCGCTCAAAGCCCAATGAAACCGATTGTGATTCGTTTTCTTTTGTGTCTCGCAATAATATCGGAGCTGATATCAAAAAAAGGCCGCTGGCAAGGGATCTTTGATATTGTCCGCTGAATCGACCGCGATGCTCATCCAAGCGGGCACGCTCAGAGTAATAGCCCAGCTCGATGTCGGCTGTTTGGAACAACGCCTTTGGTGCCCGATATAGCGTGTTGAACCGATTCTCGTATTCAATATCTGCTTGATAGTAATCCTTATGCCTTAACGACACCTTAAGTTCTTGATTAAGCCCGAGAAAATTGTGGTTTCTTATTGTGATTCCATAGGTCCGATCCCCGTCACCACTTACGTTCATGATTGGGATCGGCACAAAAAATACTTTTTCTTTCACTTGTATCAGGAGCCTATAAGCGCCATCGGCCTGAGAAAGGCTTGTTTTCACGGTGCTGAACAACCCTAGTGATATAAGCATTTTCCTTGCTTTGGCTACGTCGTCATCACTAACCAACTGGCCGACCGAAAAGCCTAGCTCCCTCAATATAACCTCATCACGCGTGGTATCATTCCCATATATTGAAATCTGCTCTAACTTGTAGGTTGTAGCAAAAACCGAAGAGCTGATGAGCCACAACAAAACGGCAAGAATACCCTGGCCACTCTTCATTGCAGAACAACGCCTCCCCGAAATGAATTTCGGATCGGTTCCGCAAGTATCATTGGGTAGCCCGGACATGTGGATCAGGAGTGTAATCTATTGGCAACTTTAACCCCCAATTTGGCACCCAATTCAAATCTCCCAGAAATATTCGTTTTGTTTCTGAAACCTAATGCCCTGCGAAAGCGATTGTAGGGCATCAATAAAAATGGCCTCTATTCTTCGGTTCTGTTATTTAATTTTTATGCTTTCCGTTAGCTTGGCCACCACGGGGTGTGCTCCAAAACTATTGGAAAACAGTCTAGCCATTGAGCCCCTCAACGACCCCTTGGAGCGCACAAACAGAATGTTGCATAGCTTCAATCAAGCAGTTGATAAAACGACCTTCAAGCCTATTGCAAAAATTTATCGCACGAGGTTGCCGTTACCCGTACGCCTTAGCGTCAACAATTTTTTTAGGAATCTTGGTGAGCCTACCACGATTGTAAATGACATTTTACAAGGAAAAGGGAAGCAAGCAGTAAATGATGGGGCTCGTTTTGCGATAAACACAACTCTGGGGCTTTTTGGTTTACTTGATTTAGCGACCCCTCTAGGGTTGACACACCACACTGAAGATTATGGGCAAACGCTTGCACTTTGGGGAATACCGAGCGGCCCATACCTGGTTCTCCCAATTCTTGGACCAAGCACACTACGCGACACAGTTGGGAAATTACCCGCCCTATTCATCACAGACCCCCTTCTACTTGTATCTGACGAACCCTATTTAGGTGGTGGGCGCTATGGCCTGCTCCACACGAGTTTCCGCACCCTTCATGCTATTGATTTAAGGGCACAGCTACTTCCTTTGGATTCGGTAATGAGCCTACAGTTAGACTCTTACTCGTTTCTGAAGGAAGCATTTAGGCAAAACCGGATCAGCCAAATTCATGACATGGGGGGGAAATCAATTCAAATATCTGCCCAAGAAGAGGATATCCTTTTTAACAATTAAACAATACAAAAATGAGGGACATCTTTAAAAACTCATTTCTTTAAATTTGCTACACTACCTGTCGATAAAAAAACAGCTGCGCTTTATACTACTTATTTTTAGATTGATTGCCTGCTGAGGAACTATGAATTCATTGACAAATACCTACGACATAGAGGTTTCTGTCGAAACAACCTACGTTGCTGAACATTCTGAACCGGATGAGGATAGGTTTGTTTTTGCCTATACGATAACTCTTTTCAACAGGGGATCAATATCCGCACAACTTCTCTCTAGACATTGGATAATTACAAACGCCGACAGTCAGATAGAGGAGGTTCGGGGTGAGGGCGTAGTTGGGGAGCAGCCAGTCTTAAAGCCTGGTGAGGGTTTTCGTTACACAAGTGGCGCCGTTATTGAAACCCCTGTTGGAACCATGCATGGTAGTTACCAAATGATCGCTGAGGATGGTCAAGAATTTGATACCACAATTCCAGAATTCGTTTTATCAGCACCACGAATACTACACTAAGTCTTTGAAAAATAAATTTTTTTAGACATCTAAATTGGATACCGCAAAGGCATTCTTTTCAATAAATTCTCGGCGAGGCTCCACTTCCTCTCCCATTAATTCGCTGAAAGTGTCGTCTGCGCTTTTCATGTCCTCCACCGTCACTCTAGACAAGCGCCTGTTTGATGCATCCATGGTTGTTTCCCAAAGCTGGTCGGCATCCATCTCGCCCAGGCCCTTGTAGCGTTGGATGGTCATACCTTTTTTTGCTTCTATCAACAACCACTCCAAAGCATCGGCAAAATTTGGGGCTATTATTTTTTTTTCTCCCCTTCTAACTGTCGCATCCAAACCAACCAGCTCACGTGATGCCTCTCCTAAGCCAACAATCGCCTGATATTCCCCTGAATCAAAAAACCTGCTTTCAAGTGTCGTGCGTCGAAAATGGCCATGTGTTTCTGATTCAATAAGGATCGTCCAGTCGTAGTGATTCGTTGGGTCAACTGCTTGTACATTGTAGCTTGTTGAAAGGTGTTTGGAGGTTTTACCTGTCAGCTGGTGTGTTAGTGTTTCAGCCCATTTTCGAATGTCTGCTGCCATCGCTCTAGCGCCACCCTGAAGAGGTGGGATATCTTTGAGTGCCCATAAAACCGCACCTTCGTAACGCCGGCTTAATCGCTCGACTGTGGTGCTTACAGTTTTGTGGTTTTGTATCAGATCAAGTAGTTCAGCTCCGGCTAATGTTCGTCCGTTCTTGTTCTCTATTGTTGCTCCTTGGACAGCTATATCTACAAGATGGTTTTCCAGTTCATTGTCATCCTTAATATACACAGAAGCTTTTCGGGCGGTTAATTTATATAAAGGTGGCTCAGCAAAATAGATATATCCTTTTTCTAACAAAACCCGCATGTTGCGGTAAAAAAACGTTAAAAGCAGCGTCCTTATGTGTGAGCCGTCTACATCTGCATCTGTCATGATAATAATTCGGTGATATCTTAGCTTGTTTACATCGAAATCCTCGCCGATACCCGTTCCAAGGGCTGTTATTAGCGTGCCCACTTGATCTGAAGCTAACATTTTGTCGAGTCGAGCTTTCTCTACATTAAGGATCTTTCCTTTAAGCGGTAAGATTGCCTGATATCGGCGGTCTCGCGCCTGCTTCGCTGAACCACCTGCCGAATCTCCTTCTACCAAATAAATCTCACTCTCTGCTGGGTCCGTTTCTTGACAATCAGCGAGCTTTCCAGGCAGCCCCCCCATATCTAACGCATTTTTTCGTCTGGTTAGATCTCTCGCTTTTCTTGCTGCTTCCCTCGCTTTAGCCGATTCAAGAATTTTATCAATTATTTTGCGTGCATCTGTAGGGTGTTCTAATAGGAAATCTCCGAAAAACTCGTTCACTAGTGATTCAACAGGCCGCCGAACACTGGAAGACACAAGCTTTTCTTTGGTTTGAGACGAAAACTTGGGGTCAGCCATCTTTACCGACAAAACAGCCGTTAAGCCTTCTCGGCTATCTTCCCCCTTTACATCTATCTTCGATTTTTTTGCAAGACCAGAAGAGTCGAGATATTTGCCAATAGTCCTTGTAATGCTTGAGCGGAGGCCCTCCAGGTGGGTCCCCCCATCTCTTTGGGGTATGTTGTTTGTATAACAGAAAACTGTTTCCTGATAAGCGTCATTCCACTGAAGAGCCAGTTCTATTTCAATTTCCTCCCGCTTTGAGAGCATATGAAAAACCTCTGGGTGCAGTGGTGTTTTATTTTGATTGAGATGTTGGACAAACGCACTTATTCCCCCTTTGTACTCAAACACCTCTTCCTTTCCGCTTCTTTCGTCAATTAAGCGGTTTCTTACACCAGAATTTAGAAACGATAGTTCTCTTAGCCGGTTTGTCAATATACCGTGGTGCAACACAATATCACTAAAAATGGCTGTATCTGGTTGAAAATGAACCTCAGTACCTGTTCGTTCGGTGTCACCCACCACCTGTAGTGGGCCTTCAGCAGCCCCTCGACGATAGTCTTGTTGATGGATTTTCCCATCTCGATAAATTGTCAAGCGCAACTTAGAAGAAAGTGCGTTTACGACCGAAATACCCACGCCGTGCAGCCCTCCAGATACCTTGTAAGAGTTTTGATCAAACTTGCCGCCAGCGTGCAGTTGGGTCATGATAACCTCAGCGGCTGAACACCCCTCTTCCTCAATCATTCCAGTTGGAATTCCTCGCCCATCATCTTCAATGGTTACAGATTCGTCTGCATGCACCCGAACTATGACCTCAGTACAATAGCCAGCCAAAGCCTCGTCTATAGAGTTGTCGACGGTTTCAAACACCATTCGGTGCAGTCCAGTGCCATCATCTGTATCCCCGATATACATTCCAGGACGTTTTCGCACAGCCTCCAGCCCTCGGAGCACGCGAATGCTGCTTTCATCGTATGAATTATTCACTTGGTAACCAATTTAGGTAGATAGGTTGAATTATAGCATTTATGCCTGTTTTTCGGCACTTACGGGGTGGGGGTAGATCCAGTGTTCCACGTGGAACAAACCCTAACCAGTGTTCCACGTGGAACACTCTTGCTGTCAGCCTGCAGCCCTGGAGGGGCTATAGGCGCATTGGCATAATTAGGTATTGGGTGTTTTCAACCCCTGGGCCCCTTAAAAGGCACCCACTACTGGTATCCTCGAGAAGGATCTCCACTTTTTCTTCGTGGATCGCCCGGATAGCGTCCATCAAGTACGCAACATTAAACCCAATTTCTATCTTCTCTCCATCATAATCGATAGCTATTTGGTCGCTAGCCTCCTCTTGATCTGGGTTGTGTGCAGTAACCTTGAGTCCACCGCTTTCAACCTCGAGCCGGATTCCTCGATATTTTTCATTCGTTAGCACAGCTGTTCGTGCCAACACGTCATATAATTCCACGCGATCTGCTAACACAACTCTTGTGAGGTTTTGCTCAACCACTGAACGATAATCTGGAAATTTTCCATCGATAACCTTCGTTGTTAATACTGCGCCCGCTCGACTAAACCTCAGGTGACTAGGGTTCATCTCCACTGTTACTGGGTCATCAGTGTTGTCTAAAAACCTATTGAGTTCTTGCACCGCTTTTCTTGGTACAATAGCTTGACGCGGGGTCGTAATAGGCTCGTTTAGCGATATCGCACTTCGTGCCAGCCGGTGACCGTCGGTTGCTACCGCCGCTATCTCGGTTTCGCTTAGTTCAAGCAACACACCGTTTAAGAAGTACCGGACATCTTGGTGGGCCATTGAAAAAGACGTTTTCTCTAGCAGTGCCCGCAATGACCCCTGACTGAGCTTTACTCTTTCTTCCCAATGCTCTGCATCATCCAATCGTGGAAAATCCTCAGCTGGTAACGATTGCAAACTAAACCGGCTGTTGCCACACTGGATATTAACCTTGCTTTCTTTCTGTGTTATTTTTAGAAGAGAGCCCTCTGGTAAAGCGCGACAAATATCTAGTAGTTTTCGGGCACTGACTGTTGATTTACCAGGAATTAAGCCATCTACGTCGATAGGTATTTCAATCTGTGTTTCTACCTCTAGGTCAGTGCCAATAAGTCGCAAGATCCCGTCGCTATCAACCTCCAACAAAATATTAGATAAGATGGGCAGGGTCTGCCTTCGCTCCACCACGCTTGTTGTTAGTGTTAGGGGATTAACGGTGTTATCTCTTTTAATTTGAAGTTTCATATGTGATAAAGTTTTATGGTATTTATTAGTCCTGTGGATAAGTTTAAATAATCTAAAAACCTAATTTTTTCAGTTATTTGTATAGTTAACTATTGTGGATACGTACATTGATGTTTTGTTGACATCTGGGGATAATAACAGGGTCGCCAAAGTAAATCCCCGAAAGAGCGTATTTTATACACAAATTACCCCCCTAATAACCTCTGCAAATTCAAATAGTCTTCTTTTGTTTTGCTGTCGCTTCCAACCAATTCTCCAATCTTTCTTTGCGCGTGGAGCACTGTAGTGTGGTCTCGACCCCCGAAAGCATCACCAATTTCAGGCAAGCTCATTGAAGTCAACTCTTTCGCGAGTGACATTGCTATCTGGCGAGGCCGTACAACCCTCCTGGTGCGTTGCCGAGAATGCAGGTCAGAAACTCGAATCTTAAAATATTCGGCTACAGTTTTTTGAATATTTTGAACGGTGACCTGGCGTTCTTGGAACACTAATAAATCTCGTAGAGCCTCCCTTGCTAAAACCAAATCAATCGATCGCCCAGTGAATCCCGCACTAGCAACTATACGGTGCAAGGCACCCTCTAACTCCCTAACATTCGACCTAATTTGCCTCGCCACAAAAAAAGCAACCTCTTCCGGTAGGGCAACCGATTTTTGTTCTGCTTTGTTCTTTAATATAGCTACCCTAGTCTCCAGCTCCGGCGGGTCGATTGGAACCGTAAGGCCGCTTCCAAATCGAGAAATTAGTCTTTCCTGCACACCCCCAATCTCTCTTGGAAAGCGATCGCTAGTAATAACTACTTGGCGCTGACCATCTAGTAAAGTGTTGAAAGTATGGAAAAACTCCTCCTGAGAGTGGCTCTTCCCGGCAAAAAACTGTATATCATCAATTAGTAAAGCATCAAGAGATCGGTAATAACGCTTAAAGTCGTTGATGGCATTATGCTGTAGCGCCTTAACCATGTCGGCGACAAACCTTTCGGAGTGGACATAGACCACTTTAGAAGAAAGGCCGGAGTCTTTAATTAAATTGCCAGCCGCTTGCATTAGGTGGGTTTTCCCAAGCCCAACACCACCGTAAAGAAAGAGGGGGTTATATGCGCGACCAGGGTTTTCTCCCACCTGTTTCGCAGCAGCCCTAGCCAATTGGTTAGATTTTCCCTCTACATGTGTTTCAAACGAAAAGGCGGGATTCAATCTCCCCTCGAAACGAGGCGGTTGAGAGCCGTTTCTCTTTTCCGACAACTTTAAAGGGGATGAAGATGGTTGTTCTCCGCCAACACCAACACTAATTGCTACTTTGCTGGCTGTCAGCGTTTTTGCCATCCTGGTGATATCATTAAGATAATCTTTTTCAATGCGATCCTTAACGAATCGGTTAGGAGCCAGCAGGATTAGATGGCCGTTTTGTAAAACAGCCTGAAGGGGGCGGATCCAAGTATTGAATTGATTTTCCGGTAATTCGTGCTCTAGCCTCCCCAAACATAAAGCCCATAACGATGATGTTGAAGTCAAGTTCTTGCCCACCCTCTATCTATCTATTTTTTTGTTGTGTTAACACCAACACCCTACAGCTCTCAGTATACGCCAAAAGGTCAAGGTTATCCACAGGAAATAAATGAAAAATAGTTATCCACAAAACTGACGAATGTCCCCTTAAATCTTGACAAAAACACTGAGTAGACCTTAGAGTCGGCACCCCCCATATAAGTTAAGTATTTTTGGTTACGAGTTAGATAAAAATGAAGCGAACATTTCAACCAAGCGAGATCAAAAGAAAGCGCACCCACGGATTTCGCGCCCGCATGCGTAGCCGTGGTGGTCGCGCGGTTATTAATGCTAGGCGAGCCCGGGGTCGGGCACGACTCAGCGCTTGAGCACCTAAGCAGTCGTGTCAGATTTGTTGGTCGCAGTAGAGGGTGACAAACGGTTTAAGAAAAACCGGCGCTTAGGTTGTTCAGCAGAGTATTCTTTAGTGCTGTCATCAAAAATTCGTAGCCACGATAAGCTTTTCAGTGTTGTGGCTTTAAAGAATGGCGGCGCGCCAGGCCGATTGGGAGTAACAGTTTCCAAAAGAACCGCAAGACAAGCAGTCAATCGCAACCGCATCAAAAGAGTGGTAAGAGAATCTTTTCGAAAAAAACAAAAAGATCTTCTGGGTCTTGATTTGGTGGCTGTAGCAAGAGCTGCGGCAAGCGGTTCAGAAAACCTTGCGTTGTTTGATAGTCTAGCGTGTCACTGGCAGAGTGTTATTCAAAAAGCCCGATGCGCAGACTGATAATTATATTGTTGCGGGTTTATCAATACGTCGTGAGCCCCCTTTCGCCCCCATCTTGTCGCTATTGGCCTTGCTGCTCAACATATGCCATTGAGGCTGTCGAAAAACACGGGACGCTCAAAGGGCTTTGGATGGCTCTTTTGCGACTTGTTCGTTGTAACCCTTGGAGTAGCGGCGGTGTTGATACAGTTCCTGAGAACAAAAGCAAAAGCAACGGTGCGCAGTAGATAATATGGATTTTCAGAGACTTCTATTGTTGTCTGGCCTAGCTCTAGTCCTTATGTTGATCTGGCAAGCTTGGATTGAGTACAGTTCGCCCCAACTTGCAACAACCCCAATTGCTCAAGGGAACATTTCCTCCGATAACAAGGGCCAAGATAGCAGAGCATCCGCGTCGAGCATGGGCAATGATGATTTACCGACTGTGCCAAGCGCCCAGAGCAATGCCACCCCTAACGTTTCTAGCCAACAAGAAATTGAAAAAACGGAAAATGTTGGTAGAGCTAACAGAATAATAATTGAAACCGATATTGTTAGAGCAGAGCTGGATACCCATGGTGGAGACCTGAGGGTGTTAGATTTACTAACCTATCCAGTAGCTGTGGACCAGCCAGACGAGCCGTTCCGGCTGGTAAGTGACAGCGGCAAAGATTTGTTTTACGTACAGAGCGGCCTTTTGGGTCTTGAGCGATCTTTGCCAAACCACCACACCTTGTTTGAGCCAGAAGCGACCTTGTATGCTATGGGCGATGATGAGAGCATTACAGCGACCCTTGTGTGGAATGATGACGATAATGTCGCATACAAAAAACACTATAAATTTTATAAGAACAGCTATTTTTTTGATATTGAGTTTGAAATAGATAACGCAAGTGACAACGAGTGGGCGGGTTATTTGTACGGACAATTGTCACGCACCGAAAAGAAAGCCGAACAAGGCAAGCTGGGATTCATAGGGCGCCTACCTAGCTATACCGGTGGGGCAATCTATACGCCAGAAAACAAATATGACAAAGTCAAATTTGGCGACATGAGGGAAAAAAACCTTGCCGAAAGAACAGGTGGTGGGTGGGTCGCAATGCTTCAACACTATTTCGTTGGCGCCTTTCTGATGGCCGAAGACTCAAATTACGAGTTTTATTCAAGAGTTACTGAAAAGAACAGCACTCCCCGATATCATTTAGGTTTCAAGCACCTCGAGCCAACCGTAGTAGAGGCAGGGGAAAAAGGAGTCGCTAAGGTCCGAATGTATGTTGGACCTAAAGAACAAAGGCGAATGGTTACTGCGGACCAAAAGCTCGAGCTTACCGTTGATTATGGCTGGTTAACCCCAATTTCGTCGCCTTTGTTTTGGTTAATGACTTATATAAATAAAGTGTTTCCGAATTGGGGCATCTCAATTCTTTTGTTGACATTGCTAGTGAAGCTTGCTTTTTATCCTTTGTCTGCAGCAAGCTACAAATCAATGGCCCGAATGAAAAAACTCGGCCCAAGAATGAAGACACTAAAGGAGCGATATCCAGATGATCGGCAGAAATTTCAACAAGAAATGATGGCGATCTACAAAAAAGAAAAAGTTAACCCGCTAGGTGGTTGCCTACCAATCGTCATTCAAATACCAGTTTTCATTGCTTTATATTGGGTTTTATTGGAGAGCGTCGAACTAAGGCAAGCCCCACTCGCTTTATGGATACAAGACCTTTCTATACCAGACCCTTACTATGTGCTGCCAATATTAATGGGCGTTTCTATGTTCGGGCAGCAGTTTTTGAATCCAACGCCTCCTGACCCGTTGCAACAAAAAATAATGATGGCGCTCCCGGTAATATTCACAGTATTTTTTCTTTGGTTTCCAGCAGGGTTAGTGCTTTATTGGCTAGCAAACAATGTTTTATCCATTGCGCAGCAATGGTATATCACCAGAAAGATCAACGCTGCACAAAATTAAGGCCAAAGAATCCTGGCCCCCGCTAACACACTACCTTGGAGCTACCTGACAAAACCCAATTTAGTGACCATACTGACACGATTGTAGCGATTTCAACACCACCCGGCTTCGGTGGTATAGGAATAGTTCGAGTTTCTGGTCAAGGCACCCAGCAGATAGCATTAACCTTGCTTGGCAGCGTACCTAGAAATCGTACCGCCAAGTTTTGTCGTTTTCGAGACGGCCAACAAGAGGTTATCGATGAGGGCGTTGCCCTCTTCTTCAAAGCCCCTCAGTCATATACTGGTGAGGACATTCTAGAGCTGCATGGACACGGCGGCCCAATGGTTATGGATTTACTCATGGAGCGAATATTGAGCTTGGGCGCGCGAACAGCGCTCCCAGGAGAGTTCACTGAGCGAGCATTTTTGAACGGAAAAGTAGACCTTGCTCAAGCGGAAGCTGTGGCGGATTTAATTGAGAGTCGCACGAAAGCAGCAGCTCAGGCAGCCCTAAGATCGCTCTCTGGTCAGTTTTCATCTGAATTGTTTGAGCTAGATTCTCAGCTAAGTGAAATTAGAGCGTTCGTGGAAGCCGACATCGATTTCGCCGATGAGGGCTTAAATCTACTGGAGCCAGGCGTGATAAAAGCCCGGTTAATCGGAATTGTTCGAACTCTGGATGAACTGCTGAGCCGAGGCCGACCAGGCTCGTTTTTGGTCTCAGGAGCGATAGCAGTATTGGTTGGGCCGCCAAACGTCGGAAAATCAAGCATTTTGAACGCGTTTTCAGGTGAAGACCGAGCAATTGTCAACGCTCGCCCAGGAACAACAAGAGATCTAGTTGAAGTAGATATTAATCTGAATGGCATGCCTTTGCGCCTTGTTGACACCGCTGGTTACCGCGTAAGCCCAGGCCCAATAGAGGCAGAAGGAATTCAGCGCGCAAATAAAGCCATCGCTAACGCCGATCTGGTGTTGGCTGTGAGTGACGATGCCATTACTGAAACATACGACCTCGGGATGTTGCAAAACATTGAAAAGCCGATTTTCAGGTTGATCAATAAGTGTGATTTAACAGGACGACCATGTGGAGAAATATTAGGCCGAGCCAAATCAAATCGCTCCTTTGCAATAAGCGCCACTCAAAACCAAGGATTAGAGGATTTGAAAGAAGCCATTAGAGGATTTTTTGGCCAAACAGGCGGCGTAGAGGCCCCTCTTGCTGCACGCAGAAGGCACTTAGATGCAATAAGGCGCGCCAAAGGCCACCTAATGTCTGCCAGAACCGACTTGGCACAAGCCCCTATTGAGTTGCTTGCCGAGGAGCTGAGATTAGCACAAAATGCTTTGGGAGAAATAACAGGGCGAGGAAGCACAGAAGAGCTTTTGGGGGAGATTTTTTCGCGTTTTTGTATCGGAAAATAATTATTTTGTACTACAAAGAGATACAAATAATCTCAAAATGTACGGGTCGAAGAACGACTTCTGTGTTGTCTTACTGCCCAACTTTTGGAAAGTCGTCTGTATTCATCATTTGGCAACGTTTGTGCGGCTTTGGTAACTGTTTGATAAACAAGGTCGCTGGAGAGGCCTGCTTCGTTCAAGGCGTCAAGAAGAGCTCGCCTTTGATATTGTGCAAGGTAGCCAAGGAGCCACCAACCGGGCGGCACTTTTCGTGATGCTGACATTCTGCTACCTATTGTACTACGATGTAGTATTAATAATCAAACAGATAATGTAATGCCGTAATAAGTCGGGGCGGCAGCTTTAGCTGTTTTTTTATTTAATGAGCCGATTACCCATCAGCTAGGTACAGTGTTTTAAAATAGTTGAAAAATTCAGGGCCGTTAGAAAAAAATACTGCGCTTTGGAGCGCAACACTAAGGTGTTAGGGAGGAGCTAATGAAAAAAAGAAAATTGGGGCAAACTGGTCGGCCCAGAATTGCTCGTTACGCGTTGATACAGTTGGCAATAGCGGGCGGACTGCTGCTGTTGGCGGGTTTGTGGCAACGAGAATTTTTGACGGAAGTGTATATAAAAAATCAACTGACCACCGTGAGCTGGGCAATTAATGGCGGCATCGTAATGCTTTTTCTGGCGGCCCTAATTCGTTTGGTACAGTCATTTTTTAGGTATGACAAGGAGGAGCGAGCTTTAAATCATTTTTTAGAACAAGCAAGCAAGCGGGGCGAATCTATGCAAGGTATAGGCGGCGATACAATAATCGCTGAACGCTACAGAACGCTTAGAGAATTAAATCAAAAACGCACTAGGATTGACCACAGCGCGCTTGCCGCAACCTTGGTAGCGAAGGAATCCAGCCGGTCCGGCTTTCCTCGGTTTGTTCATAACGTAATGATTCTGACAGGTGTATTTGGAACGATCGTGTCACTATCGATCGCTTTGTTGGGCGCCTCAGAGATGATAGTTGGAAACACTCAAATCAGCAGTTTGGGTCTTGTGGTTCATGGCATGTCTACAGCGCTATCGACAACAATGACAGCGATTCTTGCATACTTTTTTCTTGGCTATTTTTATCTTAAGCTCACTGATGCTCAGACACAAATCATAGGGCGAGTCGAACATGCCACTACCACGCTGCTTTTGCCGAGATTCCAAGTAAAGGAAGAGACATTAATCGAGGACTTCTCAGACATTATTCGAGCAGCGGGGGCTTTAGTTAAAAGGCTCGACGCTTCGCAAGGCCAGTACGCGGAGACAGCGAACCAACTTAATGAAGTGCTGGCCGCGTATCGGGACGAAATGCGACAACACAGCAAAGGGTTATCAGAGATAACCGAGCTTTTAAAAGATGGGTTTCGCTTAAGAGACATAGATCAGTGATACAGCTTGGCGGTTTTGCAGATCTAAGATCGGAAGGCCGAAGGCGAACCGAGGAAGACAGTGTATGGCCCTCGTTTACTGACATAATGACTGTGATTGTAATGATTTTCCTCATGGCGTTAGTGGTGATATTAATTCGGAACGTAGATCTAGTCAGACAATTAAGGCAAACCATACAGCTTGAGCAGGAATCTGCTGCCCAAAGCGATACCCTAGAGCTTCGAGTTGCAACACTAGCCGATGAAGTTGCGGGACTACAGTTGCGCCTCGGGGAGAGTAATGCGCTTAGAGATCTGGCCGAATCTCAGGCTGAAGATCGACAAGGACAAATACGACAACTCTTAAACAATATTACGGTATTACAAAAAATTAGAAATGAGTTGGCAAGCGAAAATAACTCTCTAGGCTCAACGAAAAAAAAGCTAGAGGCTAGTTTGCTTTCAGCAGAAAAAAACCAAAGTCTGTTAAAAAATGTTGAAAGAGATCTAAGAAATGAAGTATCCGCGCTTGCTTTGGAGAGAGACCTCTTGGTAGAAGAAAAAATGTTACTCGCCGAGAAAAATGCTTCTCTAACAGATAAGTATCGAATTGAGGCCGAAGGTATGCAATCAGAAAATTTGGACTTAAAGGAAAAACTAGTTAATCTAATAACTTTAAAGAATGCGCTTGAAGAACGTGTCGAAAATCTTGGTCTTGATAAGACACAATTGGAACAAGACAGAGAGCTACTAAGCGAAAAAAATAATAGTCTTGCAAATAAAATTTCAGCGCTGACAAACTTTCAGTTAAAACTAGAGCAACAGGTATCAGATCTTGGGTTGCTGGTTTCCCGCCTTCGTGAGGAAAAGAATGCCTTGTCTTTGGAAAATACTTCCACCACGGCATGGCTTGGGGAATTGTTAGAACTAAAACAGACCCTCGAAAAAGAAAAAAAAATCTTAAGCGCAGATCTTAGCGAGACTGAAGAAAAGAGACTGATATTAGAAGCCGAAAGAAAAAATTTCCAACAAGAAATAGGTCGACTTGTTCAGAGGCGACTAACTTTAGAGCAAGAAAAAGCAGGGCTTATCGGTCGAACTCAAGCTCTTGAAATAGAAATAGAAGAACAAAAATATATGTTGCAGGCGAAAATTGATCTCATAACGGCCGAGAGAAGTTTTGTAATTGAACAAAAAGACGCAAGCGAGAACGAACGCGCAAAGCTTTTAGACGATTTGAAGGAAAGCGAGCGACGTTATGAGCTAACAAAATCTGAGCTTGATTACTTGGTTTCAAAACATGCAGAAGAAATAGCTGAATTTCAAGATCAGAAAGCGCTCCTAATCAAGAATGAAGAGGCGCTTAAGCTTTTGCAGAGCAGCTATGGCGAATTAGAAACGGAATACAATCGGATGGTGAGGCCTGCGAGAAACGAGGTCGGGCGACACAAAGTAGTAATACGGCATTGGAAAGTTAATGGCGAGCTTTTTTATTCCATAAAAGAGCCGGAGCAAACAAAAGCACTAGAAGTTACGGAGGAAGATTTGTATAAGCGGCTGGATAAGCTCAAAAAAGCTTATCCAGGCCAGCTTTATACGCATGTAATTTTTCCAAAAGGAAACAATTTTTTGCAAGAAGAGGCATACCGATTTGAGAGATCAATTCTTTCACAGTATGACTATTATGAAGCAGATTAATCTGACTGATGATAAAAATTTAAAAGAGGCCATGAAAGGAAATCATATGGATGTTATCGTTATTGGTGGGGGGCATGCTGGCATTGAGGCCGCGCTGGCTGCTGCAAGAACTGGCGCAAACACTCTTCTCATTACGAATCGCCTCGACACCATCGGCCAGATGTCTTGCAATCCAGCCATTGGAGGAATTGGAAAGGGCCACATAGTGAAGGAGATCGACGCTTTAGGGGGCCTGATGGCGAGAGCAATTGATCAAGCGGGGATTCAGTTTCGAATACTTAATGCCAGCAAAGGGCCAGCAGTAAGAGCAACGCGCGCCCAAGCAGACCGCGTGCTTTATAGGCGAGCAGTGCAGAGAATCGTGTCGGAGCAGCAGAACCTTTCAATTTTAGAAGGCTCAGTTGAAGAGTTAATCTTTAACAAAGATTCTATCTCTGGCGTAAGAATAGCTGGCGGTCAGGAGATTAACTCAACCACTGTTGTGTTGACCACAGGAACATTTCTCGACGGAAGAATACATGTTGGTTTAAGCAGTAAATCAGGCGGGCGAGTGGGAGACCCTTCGTCTCGTCGGTTAGCAGAGAATATGAGGGCACTATCATTTCGAAGAGGCCGACTAAAAACGGGCACGCCGCCACGCATTGATGGCAGCACCATTAATTATAGTGAGCTCGTTGAGCAAAAAGGCGATGAGCCATTACCAGTTTTTTCTTTTATGGGTGATTCATCAGAACACCCACGACAGATCAGTTGTCACATAACCGAGACAAATGAAAACACCCATGAAATAATCCAAAAAAACTTAAACCTTTCACCAATATATAGCGGATTGATTGAGGGTCCGGGCCCTCGCTACTGTCCTTCAATCGAGGATAAAGTAGTGCGTTTTTCCGAGCGTGCTGGACATCAAATATTCCTTGAACCAGAAGGGTTAAATACCCAGACGGTCTACCCCAATGGAATTTCAACTAGTCTTCCGGCAGATATTCAAGAGGAGTTTGTTCGAACTATCAAGGGTCTCGAGGAAGCAAAAATCGAACAGCTGGGCTATGCTATAGAATACGATTTCTTCGACCCACGGGATCTCCTTCTGTCTTTGGAAACTCGAACCGTTAAGGGGTTGTTTTTCGCGGGCCAAATAAATGGGACTACAGGTTACGAGGAGGCAGCTGGCCAAGGGCTTATAGCGGGATTGAATGCAGGGCGGATTGCTAGGGATTTGGAGCCATGGACGCCGCGACGGGATGAGGCGTACATTGGAGTGATGATAGATGATCTTGTGACTCGTGGCGTTACCGAACCCTATCGAATGTTCACGTCACGTGCAGAGTATCGCCTTAAATTGAGAGAAGACAATGCTGACTTGAGGTTAACGGAAACGGGTCGCGCCTTAGGCTTAATTAACGAAGCACGCTGGGCACGCTTTTGTAAAAAAAATGATCTTCTGAGTCGTGAACTAGCCCGACTTAACAAAACATGGGTGTTGCCAGACACGGAAGCTGCCAGTTGTATTGAGGCAGTAATTGGTCAAAAGTTAAAAACAGCGAAGTCTCTATCGGATCTGTTGCGACGCCCAGAGCTCTCCTACGGACATATCAGTGAAATACCTAAACTGGGGGCGGCTTGTCTTGACGCAGAGGTTACTGCACAAATAGAAATCAATTTATGTTATGAGGGTTATATTAACCGCCAACAAAAAGAGATCAATCGACAGAAACGCTTCGAAAATATGTCAATACCGAAGACCACTAATTTCGCAGACATACGAGGACTTTCTGCCGAGTCTGTACAGATACTAGGTGAGCATAAACCCGAAACTCTGGGTCAAGCGAGCCGTATATCTGGAATAACTCCTGCCACTATTTCTTTATTATTGGTTCATCTCAAGAATCGTTATTCTCAACAGAAAGTTGTTGCTTGATTTGGATGTCCGCGCTACCTCCAGATTTGTTGTCAAAACTTGCTGAGGGAGCAGATATTCTGAAGTGTCCTTTGCCAGAGCCGTTGATTGAAAAGTGCTCACAGCATGTCGAAATACTGTTACGTTGGAATAGGGTCCATAATTTAACGACAGTTATTGAGCCCGAGCAGATACTTACTCACCACCTGCTTGATAGTCTAACTATTGCTAGCCTTGTCAAAGGTACACGCCTTTTGGATATTGGTTCAGGCGGCGGGTTCCCAGGCATTCCTTTGGCGCTTGCGTTGCGGGAAACGAAGTGGATTTTGATTGACAGCCGGGGTAAACGTGCTAGATTTTTACAGGAAGTAATTGAACTTTTGGCCCTTGATCGGGTTGCTGCGATACATCAGAGGGTCGAAGATTACCTCCCAACCGAGAATTTTGATACGCTTGTTACGCGGGCCGTTGCCCCACTACCAAAATTGATAACTTTAACAGAGCATTTGTGGAAAAAAGGGGTTCGATTGATTGTGATGAAAGCAGATGGCGCGACAAAAGAATGGAAACAGCTGCCGTCGTCTCTGCGGAGTAAATCTGAAATTATCCCGCTCAGCGTGCCTGGAACTAAACTCAACCGAAAGGCTGTGGTTTTCGAGAACTGAAAAGACCGAAAACGCGACCAACTAATGACCAAAATTTTAGCAATAGCAAACCAGAAAGGGGGTGTTGGCAAGACAACGACATCCATAAACTTGGGAGCCTCTTTAGCTAAAATGGGGCGCCAAGTATTGTTGGTGGATATTGACCCGCAGGCGAATGCAACAGTAGGACTCGGTGTTGAACGACAAGACATTGTGTATAGCACATACTCCGTGCTTTTGGGTGAGATAAATGTTCCAGATGCAATAATCCAAACCGAAAGCGGCGTCGATGTTTTAGCGTCTGAGCCTTCCCTCGCTGGAATTCAAGTCGAGTTAACAGACGCAAAAGATCGAGACATCCGCTTGCATGTTGCTCTTTCCGTCCCAATGAAATATGACTATGTGTTAGTAGATTGCCCTCCATCGCTCAATGTTCTAACAATTAATGCGCTTGCAGCGGCGAGCGGTGTACTCATTCCAGTTCAATGTGAATATTTTGCGCTCGAAGGTTTATCTGGACTCTTGGAAACTTTTACAAGAGTGAAACAAAGCCTGAACCCAAATCTTGTTATTGAAGGGATACTCAGAACAATGTTTGATGGCCGTAATAGCTTGTCGAACGAGGTCTCTGAGCAATTGAAGCAGCATTTCGGTGATCGAGTTTTCCGAACTGTTGTGCCCCGAAATGTTCGATTAGCGGAGGCGCCCAGTTATGGGAAGCCAGCAATTGATTATGATAACAATTGCGTTGGCGCTCAAGCTTATTTAGCCTTAGCTAGCGAGCTGATTGGCTCGTCTAATACCGCATCTAATGATAGCTGTTGATTTTGGCATGGCCAGCGATGGCGAAATAAATGAACCGATAGACATTTCGGGAAGATAAAAAATGGCAAAAAAAGCAAGATTAGGAAAGGGGTTGGATGCTCTTTTTGGGTCACTCGATGAAGTCAGCCAGGAGGGCCAACACCTAGCTGGGTTACGAACACTTGAGATTGATCAGATTAGGCCGGGCCGATTCCAACCACGGATAAATATCGATGAAACGGCATTGTTGGATCTTGCTGCCTCGATAAAAAAACAAGGAGTTTTACAGCCGGTTGTTGTAAGGGAAACAACTGCTGGAAGTTTTGAATTAATTGCTGGTGAGAGACGCTGGCGAGCTTCAAAATTGGCTGGTCTTAATGATATCCCGGCGGTTGTGAGGAAAACTTCAGATGAGACAGCTCTAGCCTTAGCACTAATAGAAAATATTCAGAGAGAAGATCTTAATCCTATTGAAGAAGCAGCAGGGTTAAAACGATTGTTGGAAGAGTTTGGAATGACTCATGAGCAGGTAGCAGAAGGTGTTGGTCGTTCAAGAGCCGCAGTGACAAACTTGTTGAGAATATTAAACCTAGATCCACTAGTGCGCGAACACTTAGAGTACGGACGTCTTGAGATGGGCCATGGCCGAGCACTGCTATCTTTGCCGCAGGACAAACAGGCAAGCGTGGCCGAAATTGTAATAAGACAACGTTTTTCGGTGAGACAAACAGAACAGTTGGTTCGTAAGCAGTTGTCTGGAGCTAGAGGAAAACATCCAATTTCGTCAGATAAGGATGCCGATATAAAGCAGCTGGAAACCGAACTTTCGGAATCATTGGGCACAACAGTAAACATAGACGATAAAAGAGGGCGCGGAAAGTTATTGATCGATTACCATAACTTAGATCAGTTGGATGGAATAATTAAAAAGCTAAAAACTTAACTATAACGACCTGTTTTCTCGATGCCGATTGTGTGTCCACACTCTTCGGGCCAAGGTAGCCGCTGATGTTCATCCATCAGCTGACCAGTCAATAGCCGAACGTCTTCTGGAAACGGGCAAGAACGTCGAGTCTTTAGGTCAACATGAATTATGATTTGTTCGGAAGTTGCCGCAAGATAATGCTTTTCAGCATTAAACATTCTTAAAAAGTAGTGCACGCGCTTAGAATCAAAATCCAAGAGTTGGCAATCGATTCGAATTGGATCGCCCAAACAAAGTTCGCGAAAATAATTGACATGTATCTCAAGCGTAAAAACAGACGCCCGATGTCTTTGAATGTAGGTTGGAGTAATTCCTATTCGGCTCATGAAAGTGTCGACTCCACGATCGAAAGCTAAAACATAAAATGCAACGTTCATATGCCCATTGATATCAACCCATTCAGGTAGAACCCTAAGGTCTGGCATTTCGAGTGATCTCAAGTTAGCGTCAAGAATCATGCGTAATAAAATTAACCGTTAAGGTTGGATTATTCATGCCCCGTTACCCGCTTTGCATGCATACATTCTAGTGCCCCCAAGTATCCATTCTGACGCCACGCTTCATACACTACTATAGACACTGCGTTAGACAAGTTAAGACTTCTGTTTCCCGGGCGCATTGGTATAGAAAGTCGAGCCGATCTGTCTGCAGACATTCGTACCTTTTGAGGAAGGCCACGGGTTTCTGGCCCAAACAAAAAAATGTCACCAGCGCGATAGGTGAAGCTAGAAAAAATTCGTTCGTGTTTGGTTGAGAATGTCACGAGCCTTCCGTGGTTCTTGATATGCGTCTTGCAGTCCAACAAGTCATCGTGTACTTGTAATGATGTTAGATCGCCATAATCAAGACCGGCGCGACGAAGATGGCGATTCTCTAAAGAAAAGCCAAGAGGCTTTATCAAATGTAATTGACAGCCAGTATTAGCAGACAGCCTTATTAGGTTTCCAGTATTCGCAGGAATTTCAGGCTCGTAAAGGACTATATGAAACATTAGCATTTAAAAGGTGACAACCTTTTTCCTGTTAAGTAATCAAGGCAAAAACAATTCAATGAGGTCGTCTAAAAACCGATAGCCAAGGCTTGTCGCGCACACAGTACTGCCATTTATTTCTAACAAACCCTTGTTTTGCGCAATAATTAGAGGCTGAAAAAGGAAAGACCGAGAGAGCCCGGTTTTTCTAGTGAAATCTTTTAACTGAAATCCTTTTTTTAATCGAAGTGCATTTAACATAAATTCGAAGCACAGATCTTTTGGCGCAATAGCATTTTTTTTAGCGAGGCTTGCGCCAGACAACGCTTTATCAATGTATCGCGAGGGATGTTTTTCTTTTGCGTAACGAAAAATACCGTTTGTAGAAGTTATTTTTCCATGCGCTCCAGCCCCAACACCAATATAGTCTCCAAATCCCCAAACATTAAGATTGTGTTGACATTGGTAGCCGGCTTTAGAAAACGCTGAAACCTCATATCTATGATAACCGCGTTCTTTTGCTTTGTTATAGATAGATGTTCTAATTTCCCAATCGGTTTCTGTATCTGGCAGTATGGGAGGATATTTTGAAAAATATGTGTTAGGTTCGATTGTCAGTTGGTAAAGTGAAATGTGGGAAGTTTCGAAGTTTAAAGCAGTATATAGATCGTTCAATGCTTCTTTTTTGGTTTGGCCCGGTAGCCCAAACATGAGATCAATATTAATGTTTTTGAACCCCGCTTGTTGCGCGGCCAAGATACCATTGCTAGCCGTTTTGGAGTCATGGAATCTTCCGAGCGCGCAAAGCTGTCTGTCTGAAAAACTTTGAACCCCCAAAGATAGGCGATTTACTCCAGCGGCTAAGAAGCTATCAAACTTTTTTATTTCCGAAGAGCTAGGATTGGCTTCTATAGTAACCTCCAATTGCTTCGATAGTCTCACGAGCTTTCCAACATGATCCAATATTTTTTTTATGGAAGATGAGGAAAAAAGGCTTGGTGTGCCTCCGCCAAAAAATATTGTTCGAAGTTCCCGATCTTGAAAAACGCTTGCTTCGTTCTCTAGATCAACACATATGGCTTGGGTATATTCTTGTTCCGGGAGAGCGGTTTTCAGTGGGTGTGAATTAAAATCACAGTACGGGCATTTGCTCTCACACCACGGTAAGTGAACATATAAAGAGAGCGGCGGTGGCTGTGACTCTAAAAAAATCATTTTGAATTAGGTGATAGCCAAGTTGTTATATTAAAGC
This sequence comes from uncultured Acidiferrobacteraceae bacterium, assembly GCA_964343365.1. Classification (GTDB taxonomy): domain Bacteria; phylum Pseudomonadota; class Gammaproteobacteria; order Arenicellales; family UBA868; genus CAJXWH01. Next base: position 857 of record CAYFJI010000015.1, on the reverse strand, counting down.
TTAATAACAGAGGTGAAAGTCGTTCCTTTTTCATTAAACCAGCTCAAGATGTTTGGGCTTGGATGCGAACTATATTATAGTCTCCATGCGCTCAGGCAACTAGCGGTTTCAGTGTTAAGATTATGGGCTTTTTTCCCAACGGCGAAAAACAAAAAAAGCCTATGATAGGCTTAAGCTTGGTGGTCTTTCTAAAAAAAAGGGGGGTTGTGTGCTGAAGCTAGAAGAAATCGAGTCGCAACTACGTCACCACAAGGCCAACTTGCTCGAACCGATTGGCGCCTCAAAGGCGGCCGTGGCGCTGATTATTTTAGAAGGATCGACTGTTGCGGAACCAGCGGTAGTATTTATAAAACGAGCCCAGCGCCCTAATGATCCTTGGTCTGGGCACATAGCTTTCCCTGGCGGTCGTTTTGAATCTCAAGACTCTGGTATTTTTGGAACCGTATGCCGCGAGACACGAGAGGAAATTGGCCTTGATCTAGCCTCGGTCCAGCCAATTGGAAGGTTGGATGATCAAAGGGGCAGCCAAGAAGGCCGATCCATAAATTTGATTGTTTCATGTTTTATTTTTGGTCTGAGCAGCACTGCGGATTTGATACCAAATTATGAGGTTGCGGAGATCACTTTAGTACCGCTATCTTCACTACTAGATCCGAGCGCTCAAACTAAGGTAGCTCGAACCAAAGGCGGATATACTTTCCCCGGTATATGCATGGGAACCGGTGAGAGCATTATTTGGGGGTTAACCTATAGATTTGTATCACAATTTTTCGCGATATTGGGGCATAGGTTGCCGGTCGCTTGAGATAGATTAGTTTGGCAGCAACCGTCGCTATCCGATATCATTGGAAACTTGA
>CAYFJI010000014.1:0-27348 GCA_964343365.1 uncultured Acidiferrobacteraceae bacterium | reverse complement strand
CTTTTCGTTCGCAGCTACGGAATTGTTAGAACAACAACAAGCTCTCCATTCAGATTTTAGCAAATGCTTTGTTAAGAGAATCATTGATAGATTACACTGCCAAAGCTTTACTGTTTGATCTTGATGGCACTTTGATTGATTCGGCTCCAGACATTTGTGATTCACTAAATGCAGCGTTCACGGAAATAGATCTTCCAGCTTTTTCATTAAAAGAAGTTCGTAATTGGATTGGCAAAGGTGTAACAGGATTGTTGGATGAGGCGTTTAAAAAAACATTAGGTGAAGAACCTGATGCGGCCCTATTTTTACGAGCAATCCAACTTTTTGAGCTATATTATTCAGAGCAGGCATGGGTGAAGAGTGCCTGCTATGATGGAGTACTGAGTGGTTTAGCCGCTTTGAGAGATATGGGTTTTAGAATGGCTTGTGTTACTAATAAGCCCCGCTTTCTCAGTCTGCAGGTATTAAAAAATTCGGGTTTAAAAGGTTTTTTTGAAGTCTTGGTAGCGGGAAATGATTTGGATAAGAAAAAGCCATCTGGCCTCCCGTTCCTATATGCCGCTAATCAATTAGGGTTAAGCTCGATGGATTGTGTTGTAATAGGAGACTCGCAGAACGATATCGATGCTGCTAAAGATTCAGGAATGGCGATACTGTTAGTGACATGGGGATACCATCAAGGATTGGATAAGACTCAGTTGCATTCAACTCAATTCATTAATCATTTCAGCGAAATACAAAAAAAATTAATAAATGGTGTTGTAGGATGAATCGAAAAAACTACCAAAAATATCGTACCGAAGGATTCAATCGTATTCCCCTTTCTCGGGAAGTTCTTGCGGATTTGGATACTCCAGTCAGTACATATTTGAAGCTAGCTCGCGGCCCTTATAGTTATTTGTTTGAATCTGTAGTTGGTGGTGAAAAATGGGGGCGTTACTCGATTATCGGCCTACCCTGTAGTTCGATAATTCGTGTAACCGGGGATGAGCTAGCCATAGAACAAAATGGCGAGTGTATACATTTGCAAAATACTGAAGATCCATTAACTGCTATCCAAAAGATCAAGCAACAATTCAATGTGCCACAGATCGATGGGTTACCCAGGTTTACGGGAGGACTCGTAGGATTTTTTGGCTATGGTACTTCACGGTATATAGAAACACATGTTGGAGCTGTAGATAAATATGATCCTACGGAGGCTCCAGACATCTTACTTATGGTGTCTGATGAAGTAGTTATATTCGATAACTTAAGTGGCCGTCTTCACATCATCGTCCATACTGATCCAGAAGAAGAGCGCTCTTGGGAAAATGGTAACGAACGCTTAGATGAATTAGTTGACATATTGCAATCTACGCCAACTAATCGTGACATACCAACGTCAAGATTAGTGCGAGAAACTGATTTTCAATCATCTTTTAATAAAAGAGAGTTTGAGGCCGCAGTTGAAAAAGCTAAAGATTACATCGCTAATGGGGATATTTTTCAAGTAGTGTTGTCTCAAAAGTTGTCCATCCCATTTGACTCTGATTCATTTACTCTTTATCGTGCTCTTCGTACTGTAAATCCTTCTCCTTACATGTATTTTTTAGACTTGGACGATATAGATATTGTTGGATCTTCTCCTGAAATTCTCGTTCGGCTTGAAAATAATGAAGTTACCGTGCGTCCAATCGCAGGCACACGACGGAGAGGTACAAATGATGAAGAGGATCTAAGACTGGAGCGTGAGCTAATTTCTGATCCAAAAGAATTGGCAGAACATTTAATGTTGGTCGATCTGGGGCGAAATGATGTCGGTCGTATAGCAACAACTGGCACAGTAAAACTAACCGAGAAGATGATGGTTGAGCGTTACTCACATGTCATGCATATTGTATCTAATGTTGTTGGTGAGTTAAAAAATGACCAGGATGCGATTGATGTTTTACGGGCTGTGTTTCCGGCAGGTACGGTGTCTGGGGCACCAAAAGTAAGAGCAATGGAAATAATTGAAGAATTAGAGCCAGATAAGCGTGGTATATATGCAGGTGCTATTGGTTATATAGGCTGGAATGGTAATATGGATACTGCTATCGCGATTCGGACAGCAGTAATCACAAATAAAGAGCTATTTATTCAGGCGGGTGCTGGCATTGTTGCTGATTCTATTCCAGAAAATGAATGGAAAGAAACAATGAATAAGGGGAGAGCAATATTTGAAGCTGTTGCGATGGCCAACGGCGGCCTTAGCCCTGAGACCCTTAAGAGTGATTAGGTAAAGCAACTATGGTTAATATCTCTTGCATATGTAGCAAATAGATTGCTCGATTGATAAAATTAGGCTTGCAGCCTCATTGATTTACCTTATATGCTTTTAATGATCGATAATTATGATTCCTTCACATACAATCTGGTGCAGTATTTTGGCCAGTTAGGACAGCAGGTTGCTGTCTATCGAAATGACCAGATAACTCTTGATGACATAGAAGTATTAGCCCCTTCTCAAATTGTTATTTCACCAGGCCCCTGCACTCCAAGTGAGTCGGGAATTTCATTAGATCTAATACGAGAGTATGGAGCTATTATACCCATACTCGGTGTTTGTCTTGGGCATCAGAGTGTTGCGCAAGCTTATGGTGGTCGTATAGTACAAGCAGGTACACTTATGCATGGCAAAACTTCGATGATTTCGCATGATGGTGAAGGTTTGTTTGTAGATATTCCAAATCCTTTTCAAGCAACTCGTTATCATTCTTTAGTTGTGGAATCTTCATCATTGCCAGATTGCTTTCAGGTTACAGCTCGCTCAGAGGACGATGGTGAAATTATGGGGATTGAACATCAGGAGTTTCCCGTTCAGGGTGTTCAATTTCATCCTGAATCAATTCTCACCCAATATGGCCATAAATTGTTACAAAATTTTATTGATCGGTGTCACAGTGTATGAATAACCCAGACAATATTCTTATCCAAATCCTTGCTCGAAAAAAAGAGGAAATCAATGCTCGTAGAGCTATGCATTCGATAGAGGATCTTGAGAAAGCAGTGAGAAATCAAGAAGATCCAAGGGGTTTCGTTGAGGCTATTACTAAAAAGATAAAAATCGGTGAAACAGCGATTATTGCAGAATTAAAGAAAGCATCTCCGAGCAAGGGTATAATTCGGCCTGATTTTGAGCCTGCGATCATTGCGAAGAGTTACTCTCAAAATGGGGCAACGTGCCTCTCAGTTTTGACTGATATAGATTTTTTTCAAGGTCATAATGATTTTGTTCGCATTGCGAGAAACATAAGTGGACTTCCAGTCCTTCGAAAGGATTTTATGATCGATGTATGGCAGATCAGTGAAAGTCGAGCAATCGGTGCGGATTGTGTATTATTAATAGTTGCAGCGCTCGATGATCTTCAAATGAGTAATTTAGCTACTGCTGCAAATGATTATGGTATGGATGTATTAATAGAGGTACATGATTTAAAGGAGCTTGAGAGAGCTCTGAAAATTGATACGTGTATGATTGGAATTAATAATAGAAATTTAAGAACTTTCGAAACAAGATTAGAAACAACTATCGAACTAATCTCACACATACCAAACGGGAGAATAGTGGTAACAGAAAGTGGAATAGAATCTATCACAGATGTTATGAACTTAAAGGCTAAGGGCGTTAATGCATTTTTGATCGGAGAGTCACTGATGAAAGCCCCTGATCCTGGCTCGAAGTTAGCAACTCTAGTATAAAAATCTAAAGGATCTACAAACTAAATCATGAAAGCAAAGGTCACTCTTAGTGAAGGATCAAGTTTTAGAGGTTTTGTTGGAAGTGGTCATGATGTTGTGATGGATGTGTCGCCCAATATGGGTGGCCAAAATTTAGGTCCTCGCCCCATGGAAATGATCTTGCTGGGTCTAGGGGGCTGCACTGCAATAGATGTTTTGCAGATACTGCGGAAAGGGCGCCAACAAGTTATTACTATGGAGGTACAATTAGAAGGTACGAGATCCTCTGAAGATCCTAAAGTTTTTAATAATATTCAAATAAATTTTATTGTGTCTGGAAAAAAACTTGACGAACGTAAGGTAGGTAGAGCTATAGAGCTTTCGGCAGAGAAGTACTGTTCAGTCTCAATGATGTTAAACAAAACAGTAGACATTTCATACACCTTTAAAATTTCGGAAACAACTGATCTAACATTGAGTTAATATTGGTATATGTCAAAAAAAGAAGATATACAGGAGTCAAAAACTGCGGTACGAGCTTCGCATAATAACTCTGTGCCAGCTAGTAGGGGTAAGTCAATACGTTACGAACGTTTTGGTCTTCAAGAATTTTACAATCGTTTAGGAAAACCAAATTTCCAGATGAAACTTTGGGATGGATTTACAGTGGGGCCTGCAGAAAATACACTTGGCACTGTCAAATTTAATAATCGTTCAGTTCTTTATAAATTATTGTTTTCAGGTGAAGTCGCATTTGGTGATGGCTATAGTAACGGTACTATAGATGTTGAGGGCAACCTGGTTGATATGCTTGTGGAGTCTAACGTTAGTCGTCACAAAACAATGGGCAGTAATCGAAATGGAATAGGAACTCCGTTTGAAAAACTGTCCCTAGCACGCGTCAGACCATCAAATACATTAGGTCGAGCACAGGAAAATATTCATCATCACTATGATATTGGAAATGAATTTTATCAATTATGGCTTGATACTGAAATGCAATATACCTGTGCATACTTTCCATATCAAGATATGACACTAGAGGAAGCGCAACAAGCAAAAATGGATCATGTGTGCCGTAAGCTACAACTAAAATCGGGCGACAAAGTTGTGGAAGCTGGTTGTGGTTGGGGTGGTTTAGCACGTCATATGGCTAAATATTATGATGTTCGAGTGACTTCATATAATATTTCAAAGGAACAGATACGCTTTGCGTCTGATAGAGCTCGAGCAGAGGGGTATGATGATCGGGTTAATTACATTGAAGATGACTATCGAAACATGAAAGGTAGTTATGATGTTTTTGTGTCTGTTGGCATGCTTGAGCATGTAGGTAAGGATAATTACAACACACTGGGAAATATTGTTGCCTCAAATTTAAAAAGTGATGGAAGAGCGTTAATTCACAGTATTGGTCGAAATGTTGCTAGACCAATGAGCGCTTGGATTGATAAAAGAATTTTCCCTGGCGCTTATCCGCCAACTTTACGTGAAATTATGAACATTCTCGAACCTAACCGGTTTTCGGTCTTAGATGTAGAAAATCTGCGATTACATTATGCGAGAACTCTTGAACATTGGCTTGATAGATTTGAGTCTTCCAATTTAGAAGTTTCTTCAATGTTTGATGAAAAATTTATCAGAGCTTGGCGTCTTTATTTGTCTGGATCAATTGCGGCTTTTTTGACCGGTGGATTGCAGTTATTTCAAGTTGTTTTTTCTGGAGAACGAAATAATCAGATACCGTGGTCTAGAGAGCATTTGTACTGACTATGTGATCAGAATATGCAGAGAGTATTTACTGCGGGAACTCTAGTGGAGGCCCATCTCGTTAAAACTCTGTTAGAGACTAATTCAATTAGTTCTAATGTGTTTAATGAAAACGCACAGGGCGCTGCTGGAGAGTTACCTCTAACCGAGGTTTGGCCCGAGGTTTGGATAGACGATGATCGTTTCACGGAATCAGCACAATCAATCGTACGGGAATATGAGGAAACTTCAAGTATAGAAACGAATCTTAATTGCCAAGCTTGCGGAGAGCAAAATCCAAAGAATTTTGAAATATGTTGGTCTTGCGGGATAGTTTTATGAAATTGTCGGTCGCTTGGTCTTAATATCCCAAAATCGGTAGAATATAGCTTATATTTAAAGATTAATTTTTGCCAACGATTTCTAGAATTGCAGTACCTAATGTCTTATGGACGAACTTAAAGATAAAAAAATTAAAAATCCAGATTTTTGGGTACGATTACTGCTTGTTTTATTGTACTTTGGTTTGGTATTTTATTTAGTAAGAGCTTTGGTTGGGATTGCTTTTATACTTCAGTTCGTCATTGTTGCTTTGTCGGGGAAAACTAACCATAGGGTCGTCCATTTCACTGGCAATCTAAATCAGTTTAGTTATCATGTCCTTCAGTTTGTGACCTGGAATACGGATAATAGACCCTTCCCGTTTTCTGATTGGCCTGGCCCAATAGACCGTGATTTCGACTCCTACAAATCCTAAATTTTGATCAACTTAGTTTAAGGTATATGCAAGGTGTACTAATGCAGTCAAGCTATGATCCTATAGAAATCGAAGAACAGGCCCAATCTTATTGGGAAGACAATCTTAGTTTTCGGGTTTTCGAAAAGCCGGAAAAAGAAAAATTTTATTGTCTGTCAATGCTGCCCTATCCCTCTGGTAATCTTCATATGGGCCATGTTCGAAATTACACAATCGGGGATGTTATGAGTCGTTATCAGCGGATGCTTGGTCGGAATGTAATGCAACCTATGGGCTGGGATGCATTTGGTCTACCAGCGGAAAATGCTGCGATCCAAAGACAAGTACCGCCAGCGGAGTGGACCTATCAAAACATAGATCATATGAAGGGGCAGCTCAAACGCATGGGGTTTGGCTATGATTGGTCAAGAGAAGTCACCACCTGTCGACCAGATTATTATCGTTGGGAACAATGGTTTTTTTCTCGCTTGGTAAAAAAAGGCTTGGCGTATCGCCGAAATTCGGTAGTCAATTGGGATCCTGTAGATCAGACGGTGCTTGCAAACGAACAGGTTATTGATGGTAGAGGTTGGCGATCCGGTGCAGTAGTAGAAAAGCGAGAGATACCACAGTGGTTTATCAGAATAACTTCTTATGCCGATGAACTTTTAGATGAACTTGATTCAATGCATGGCTGGCCAGAGTCAGTTAAGGCTATGCAGAGAAATTGGATAGGTCGTTCAGAAGGTTTAGAAATTGATTTTAGGTTGGTAGAAGATATAGATAAACCGCTCCGTGTCTTTACAACTCGCCCCGACACTATTTATGGTGCTACTTTCATGGCAGTTTCGGCAGATCATCCTTTGTCTAGATTAGTAGCGGCTAAAGATCCATTAATAGCAGAGTTTCTTCACTCCTGTCGCAATAGTGGAATAAGTGAGGTCGAGCAAGAAATGATGGAAAAGCGGGGAATGCCTTTAAATGTGAACGCCATAAATCCTTTAAGTGGAAAAAAAATTCCTGTTTGGGTTGCTAATTTTGTACTAATTGGTTATGGCACAGGAGCTATTATGGGAGTACCTGCCCATGATAATCGCGATCACGAATTTGCGACCCGTTACAAAATTCCTATCCAACAGGTAATAGCGCCGACGACTGACGTATCTCTCGATGTGCAACAGGAAGCATGGACTGGCAAGGAAAGTATTGTCACCGTCAATTCGGAGCATTTTTCTGGCCTTGGTTTTCAAGATGCCTTTGATCAAATTGCAGATTGTTTGGTTAAGGCGGGGATGGGAGTAAAAAAAGTCAACTACCGCCTACGAGATTGGGGCGTTTCAAGACAGAGGTATTGGGGCTGCCCGATCCCGATTGTTTATTGCGAACAGTGTGGTCCCGTATCTGTGCCTGACGAGCAATTGCCAGTTGTATTACCGGAAGATGTCAAATTCATGGGAGTGCAATCGCCATTAAAGACTTTGGATGAGTGGAAGCAAACAGTTTGCCCTGAATGTGGTTCTGTTGCTAATCGGGAGACAGATACCTTCGATACTTTTGTAGAATCTAGTTGGTATTACGCACGGTATTGTAGTCCAGATACTATGTCAATGTTGGACAAGCGAGCTAACTATTGGTTGCCCGTTGATCACTATATTGGAGGCATTGAACATGCAGTATTGCATCTCCTATATTTTCGGTTTTGGCATAAACTAATGCGAGATATAGGAATAGTGGAATCCAATGAGCCTACAAATAAATTGTTATGCCAGGGAATGGTTTTATCTAAAGCATATTACCGTGACATAGAGGGAGAAGGTCGAAAGTGGATTCGGCCAGAGGAAATTGAAGTAAGAAATGATGCCTCTGGTACCACAGAAGAGGCTATATGGTTATCTGATGGTAAAAGAGTTGAAACAACCGGTTGGACTACGATGTCAAAGTCAAAGAATAATGGTACAGATCCACAAAAACTTATTGATCGATATGGAGCTGACACGTTGCGACTATTTACAATGTTTGCCTCACCACCTGATCAAGCTCTCGAATGGAACGACGATGCTGTGGCAGGCTCACAACGATTTCTTCGTCGTTTATGGACTTTTGTATATCGGTTTCAGTTGTTGCCTAAAGCAGTAAAATACGATTTTAGATTAGCGGATGTTGAAACAAAATTACTACGGCGTGAAGTGCACACGCTTTTGCAAAAGATTTGTCGGGATATGGAACGCACACAGTACAATACCGTAGTTGCAGCTTGTATGGAGATGTTAAAGATGTTAGAAAGGTTTGACTTAGATAAGGGCATAGAAAGGAAGGCAGCTGTCGGTGAAACGCTCAGTATTGTGATTCGAGTGTTAGCTCCTTTCGCACCTCATATTTGTCATAGCTTGTGGCGCTCTCTGGGTGAAGACACTGAGTTACTTGATGCGAGTTGGCCAGAAGTAGACTCATCAGCATTAAAGTCAGACACTATTCAATTAGTAGTGCAAATAAATGGAAAACTGCGAGGTCAGATCAATATTGTTGCAACCGCTAACGATAAAGAAATCCAGGATGCGGTGTTAAGTGAAACTTGGATATCAGACTATGTTGGAACAGCTACCATAAAAAAATTCATTATTGTGCCAGGAAGATTAGTTAATGTTGTTGTTTAAAAAACTTGGTAAAACTATGTATGCAATCAAGTGCGTAAGTTAATTCAGAATATCTGTATCTCGCTAATTTTTTTAATTGTGTCGGGTTGTGGTTTTCATCTCCGGGGCCAGCAATCAATACCCGACTATATGGAAAAAACTTATGTTAAAGGGGATAACACAGAATTAGTTGCTAAGTTAAATTTAGAACTGAGATCACGTGGGGCGCAGGCAATAAAAGAACAATCGGATGCGACTATCATAATCGACTTGACACGTGTCACATATTTGCGAGAAGTGAGATCTATAGACAATCGTGGTAAGGTCAATGGTTACGTATCAAAGTATGAAGTTGAATATCGTCTATTGATGCCTAATGAAGATATATTACTAGATAAGACTTTGATAACACTAAGTTCTAGTCTCGAATATGACAGTGGGCGTGTGTTGGAGCTAGAGTTGGAGGAAGAGTTGTTACGTGATCAAATATTGAATCAGCTAGCTAAAAGAATTACTCAACGGTTGGAAAGCGTTGCGGAGGGTTTGATAGACTGACATTATTTTTTTTGACCGTAATGAAATTAAAATAATTTGTTAATATGATGACAAACCAAAAGCTTGAGTTTTAGATAAAAGGTAATGAGATCAACACCAACTACACTAGCGTCCAGGCTTAAAAAGAGATTAGATTCAACATATTTGATATTTGGTTCCGAAACTCTTTTGGTTGAGGAGAGTTCTGATCAAGTGCATCAGCTAGCTAAGCAGAATGGTGTAGAAGAAGTAATCCGTTTAACCGCTGGGCTGGATTTAGATTGGCAGCAGTTTTTTGAGATGACTCGTTCCATTAGTCTATTTTCAACTAAGCGACTCATTGAAATAAGGTTTCCGACTGGAAAACTAACCAGTGAGGGTAGTAAAGTTTTGTTATCTTATCTTGAGGAGAAACATGATGACATAATTCTTTTATTGATTTCTGGACCCATCGAAAAGAGAGCTCAGGCTTCCTCATGGTTTAAGGAAATAGATAAAAAAGGAGTCATCGTGGAAGCAGCAAATATATCGTCAAAAAATTTAGTTGAATGGATTAGGGGTCGATTTTTATCGAAAGGGCTACAAATAAATCCAGAGGTAGCAGGAAAATTAGCGTTTTATTTTGAAGGAAATTTAATTGTAGCGGCACAGGAAGTAGAAAAACTCAGTTTTTTACTCCATGACGGAGAGGAAATAAATGATGATGTGCTTAACCAATATATTTCCGAGCATGCAAAATTTAGTATTTATGAGTTCATAGATAGTTGCTTGAAAGGATCAGTGGATCGTTCATTACGAATCCTCGGTCACTTAAGGAGAGATTCTATTGAATCTATAGTGATTATTTGGGCTTTAGCTCGGGAGACTCGTCAGTTACTTGAAATGTCTCAGCAAATTAATGGCGGTATGGAAACACACCTAGTTCTAAAACAACATCGTGTTTGGTCTAGTCGTATACAAATCGTTAAGGCAGTGCTGGGTCGTCATCACCCAGATTATTGGAAGGATCTTTTGATCCGACTTTCTGAGCTGGATCAAATAGCAAAGGGACGGCGTTTGGAAGTTGGCTCAATTTGGAACAATTTAGAGAATATGGTGATATCAATTTCGGGGGTAGATCATCGCTTTCATTTAACCTTCTGTCCAAATCAATATAGAATGTCAATCTAATTTTTTTACGCGAATTACTTTGGGAAAGAAACCAAGTGAAGTGACTGTTGAAATTTTATATTTTTTTGTTTTGGAAGGATTTGATGGGTAGAATTTAATTCGGACGAGGATTTAAATATTTCACAGTTTCCAATAATAGGTGTTTTTGGCGGCACATTCGATCCTATACATTTAGGTCATTTATGGACCGTATCATCAGTTCAGTTAAAGCTTGCATTGACTAGGGTTTTAATAATGCCTGTTTATCATCCACCACATCGCACAATTCCATTAACTGATTACAAACATCGGGTGTCGATGATCGAATTAGCCATAAATGACTTTCCAAAATTAGAATGTGATAACCGAGAGATCCAACGTGGAGGTATTTCTTACACTTACTTGACTACTAAAGAATTGAGAAAAGAATTTGGGGAATCGCCAGTATGTTTAATCGTAGGTCTTGACTCATTTTTAGATTTACCTAGTTGGTATTGTTGGAATAACATTCTTGACAATGTTCATATTGTTGTAATGAACCGCCCTGGTTGGCGTCTGCCACATCCGCTACCAAAGTGGTGTCATGACATAATAATAGTGGATGATCCGGCTAAATTGAAAGAGAGGCCAGCTGGATATGTCTATTGTATATCTGTTCCATCTATTGATATCAACTCTACAAAGATCCGAGAGGTATTGTTAAAAAAGGATGGGATTAAAAATACGTTGCCTAGTAGTGTTCTTAGTTATATAAGGAGCAATAGACTTTATGAAAGTCACTGATATCGATAGCTATGGATTTCAGCTGTGTCAGGTTATTGTGGAAGAATTAGAGGAAGCTAAAGCAAACGATATTTGTCAGTTAGATGTTAGAAAACTTACTGATATTACCGATTTTATGATTATCGCTAGTGGAACTTCCCATCGACATGTTCATGCAATGGCGGATAGGGTTCGTGATGCAGCACGCCGAAATAATTTTCGCCCAATTGGATTAGAAGGTGAGCTAGAAAACAATTGGATACTGATCGATTTTTCGGATGTTTTAGTGCATTTAATGATGCCTGAGGTAAGGCAATTTTATAGTCTTGAACGACTATGGAATGAACATTTAACGAAATCGTCAGAAGTTTTACAAGATGATCAGTCTGAGAAAAATTCCTTATGAGAATTTTGGTGATTGCCGTAGGTGAACGCGGCCCTAAATGGGTAGTAGAAAGCTGCAAGACTTATGCCGATCGCCTAAGAAAGCCGTGGATAATTGAATTAAAGGAAATTTCAACCGAAAGGCGCGGTAACAATGCGAATATAGGAAAAATAATTAATTCGGAGGGGAGTCGTATATTAGCAGCTGTCCCAAATGATTATCACATAGTAGCTTTGGATCAAAGGGGCGATCAATTTACTACCGAAAAATTATCTGATTTTTTCCTTCAGTGGAATGAGTATAGCCAAAATGTAGTGTTTTTAGTGGGAGGGCCTGATGGACTATCGGCTGAGGTTTTAGATAGAGCTGATAATGTATGGGCCTTGTCTCGATTTACGATGGCAAGTTCAGTTGCACGTTTAGTAATTTTTGAACAAATTTATCGAGCCATTAGTATTTTGCTTGGGTTACCTTACCATCGTGGTTCGAATTAGATTAAAAATGTGCCATTTACTGCTTGCGCAAAGACTAAACTGATTAAATGATAAAAAAATTTTCTTTTTCATTTTTTTTGTTATGTTTATGTTTGGATGGTTTTGCGTATGCCGAAAGTAATCTGCCACGTGAAGTACCCACGATTTTAATCGATCAGAAATTTTATTACCAGGATTGGCCAGTTCGTCGGAACACAGAGGTTTTACTTGCATTAAATATCTTCCGAAAAATATTTTCGGTATTTGATGAGAAATCTGATCACGAAATAGTTATACGTTATCCAGGAGGTGACCGCGGAAATGCCTGGGCAATTGAATTCAAGGAATGGTTGGTATCTTTAGGAATACCATCCCAGTACATATTTTTAGAGCCAGCCTCTGGTGGTGTTGATTATCTTGCGATAATTCTTGAATCTAATAATTCTGGTATCAGTGATTAGTAATGAAACTCGCTGCAATTCAAATGAATAGCGGATCAATTATCAGTGAGAATCTTAGGTTAGCTGAGCAATACATTACTCTTGCGGCAGATGAAGGGGCGAATATCATTGTATTGCCAGAAAATTTTATGGTGATGCCAGAAAATCATTCACAGAGATTAGATGCTGCTGAATTAGAGCAAAGCGTTCGCAGATTTATAGCGGATCTCGCAAAGCAAAATAAGACAACGATAGTAGGCGGCAGCACACCACTTTTGGCTGCGAATAATAAAGTAACAAACACTTGCTTAGTTTATGGTCCTGATGGATCTAACTTAGGCAGATATGACAAGATTCATCTTTTTGATGTTGCACTAGAGAATGGGGAGACTTATTTTGAGTCTAAGAATGTGTGTGCGGGCAGCAAACCGGTGGTGATAAAAACATCATCTACCTGTATTGGCTTGAGCATTTGTTATGACATTAGATTTCCAGAACTCTACAGGACCTTGACATCTCTTGGTGCTGAAATTTTGACCGTGCCATCTGCTTTTTCAGTTCTAACTGGCGAGTCACATTGGGAAACATTGATTAGAGCTCGTGCTATTGAAAATTTTTGTTGGGTTGTTGCAGCCGCTCAGGTTGGAAACCATCCCGGACGTTCTACGTGGGGACACAGTGTTATAGTCAATCCATGGGGCGAAATAGTAGCAGAAAAAATAGACGGTACTGGGATTATTATTAGTGACGCTAATCTAATCAAACTTCGCTCACTTAGACAAAAATTCCCAAGTCTTAATCATCGAAGGATATAGTTATACTCTCTTATTCAAACAATCTTACTTAGTACTTGTAAGTATCGGTGATTTCTATATGAAGTAAAGATATGTCGTCAACTTAATTTAGATAATCAAGAATATCTCTTGTTAGGAATCAACTCTTTTTGATTGCACTAAGTTGATTTTCGTTCGCTACGATCTCAATACAAATTGCAACTATCTCGATTGCCTTCTGAATCTCACTTTCTTTTGGAAATGTTGGTGCGATTCTAATGTTCTTGTCGAGAGGATCAAATCCGTGGGGAAAACTAGATCCCGCTGGTGTAAGTATTACTCCTGTTTTAGCAGTCAGATCGACGGTTTTACGGGCACATCCATCTAAAACATCCAGATTGATGAAATAACCGCCCTCGGGTTTTGACCATGTGGCTATATTCTTCCCATTGAGTTCACGTTTGAAAATTCGATCAACTAAATCGAATTTTGGCTTTAAGATTGCTGCATGCTTTTTCATATGAGTACGAAGCCCATTTAAATCATTGAAAAAAATTGCGTGACGAAGCTGGTTTAGCTTGTCTGACCCAATTGTCTGGAACCCAATTTTAGATTTTGCTTCGGAGATATTGAGGTCACTAGCAGCCATAGCGGCAATCCCACCACCTGCAAAGGTGATCTTAGAAGTGGACGCAAACATTAGTACCCTGTCAGCATGACCATAAGCAGTGCAGCTGTTTAAAATGTTGGCTAGAGGTTTTGGTTGATCAACGAGATGGTGTTCAGCATAAGCATTGTCCCAAAAAATTCGAAAGTCTGTGGCGGCTTCCATTTGCGCTAATCGGTCAACAGTGGAGTGACTATAAGTTACTCCGGTAGGATTACTATAACGCGGTACGCACCAGATACCTTTTACAGAGGGATCTAGGACCAAAGTCTCTACCTGATCCATATTTGGCCCGGAATCCGTCATTTCAACAGGTACTAATTCAAAACCGAACAATTCACTTATCTTGAAATGTCGATCATATCCTGGAGAGGGACATAGAAACCTAATCTTTCCTTGTTCTTTCCAAGCTACTTCACTTTCGGATACCCCCCAAACATAAGCTCTCATAACAGCATCATGCATCATAGAAAGACTGCTGTTTTGCCCAATGATGATATTCTTCTTGTCGCATTCCAAAATACCTGAGAAAATGTCTTTGACGCTTGGGAGTCCATCTATACCACCATAATTTCGACAATCGATACCATCGGAAGTAAGGTATTGGGTAGTTCCTGGTAACGTCATAATGAGGTTAGCAAGGTCAAGCTGCTCTGGAGCAGGTAACCCGCGAGCCATATTTAAATCAAGTTTGAGTTCACGAAATCTTGCGAGTCGAGAGTAAAGTTCTTCGTTTCTTTTGATAAGTTTTTCCAAAATTAAAGACTCCTATATTGAATTAAGCACTTTTACTTAATACCAATACAAACTTGCTTAGGATTCAGCATTCAATTCTTCAATAAAAGATCTTGCTTCTAGCGGTGTCGTGCAATTAAGTATTCTGGGCACTTCTAGCATTAAAGGAGCTCTCTTACTTTTTCTAACTACTTCTTTTATCTCAGGTATCCGTTTTGGTACCATACTAAACTCCACTAGGCCTAGCCCTAACAATAATCTGGTGTAGTCTGGGTCTCCAGCCATTTCTCCGCACATAGCAACAGGGGTACCGGCTTGTTTTCCAGCTCGAATAACCCTATCAATAAGACGAAGCACAGAAGGATGTAGTGGATCATAGAGATAATCAACTTCGTCGTCGATACGGTCGATAGCTAATGTATATTGTATTAGATCATTTGTACCTATTGATAAAAAATCTAAATTCTTTGCAAATAGATCTGCTGAGATTGCTGCAGCTGGTACTTCGATCATTGCTCCAATTGGTACGTTTGGGTCAAAATCAAGCCCCTCCCGTTTCAAATCTTCTTTGATCTCCTCGATGATCCGAAGGGTCTGATCTAATTCGGAAAGAGAAGATAACATTGGAATCATGAGTCGACATGATCCATGAACAGAAGCACGCATTATCGCCCTCAAATGTGGTTTAAATAACGTCGGCTCGTTCAAGCAAAGTCTGATAGCTCGACGGCCTAAAGCTGGATTAACCTTTGCGCCCTCATTTGGACGGCCACCATCTACTTGTTTATCAGCACCTAAATCGAGGGTACGTATAGTAACAGTACCCGCAATTGATGAAAGCACATTTTTGTATGTTTGGTATTGTTCAGATTCATCCGGCAGGTCAATGCGATTCATGTACAAAAATTCAGTCCTATATAAGCCTACATCTGAACCACCAACATTTTTTAATTCTTCTACATCTAATGGGACTTCTATATTGCCTAATAAGTTTATTACTTTCCCATCAAGCGTTTCAGATGGTTCTTTCTTAAGTGAAATCAGATATTTCTCTCGCTGGATTTGCTGTCGTTGTCGTTCTTGGAATTCTTCGACAAGGGATTGGTCGGGATTTACCAGTACAATTCCATTATAGCCATCTACAGCAAGCACATCATCATTTCTAATAAAGGTAACTGTTTCATGAAGTCCAACTACTGCAGGGATACCGAGACTTTTTGTTAAAATTGAAGTATGTGAAATCGGTCCACCCAATCCTGTTATAAATGCAGTTATATCGCGATTATGAAGCATGACCAGATCTGCTGGCATTAGATCGTTGGTGACCACTACACCACCTGAAAAATTACTTGGTTCGACTGTTAATTGTGGTCTATTATTTGTAGCAAGCTCTTTTAGAATATGGTCAATAATTTGTTGAATATCATCCTTTTTGCCCCGAAGATAAGTATCTTCAATTCTAAGAAAGTGTTTAGTTAGTCTTTCTATTTGGGTTTGTAATGCCCATTCAGCATTCACAAAGTTTTTTTTAATTAATTCTATTGGTTGTTTCGAGATGATTGGATCTTCAAGAATTAACCGATGAACTTCGATAAAAGATTTTGCATCATCCAAAGATTCATCAGAAATAGTTTTTTGAACAGTGTCCAATTTAGCGGAGACAGTTTCTAGAGCTAATTGAAAACGATTACTTTCATTCTCAATTTGATTTTTCGCGATTTTGTACTTAGGAAATTTTGGGCGCACGGGGTCTAAAACCACAGCTTTTCCTATAGCTACTCTAAATCCAACACCTACGCCAAAAAGCGTGAGCATTATTCGTTTTCCCCAAATCGGTTAGAAAAAATGGTAACGATCGCACTCAATGCTAGGTCTGCATCCTTTCCCTCTGCTGTGATGGTAATTTGACTACCACAAGTAGCAGCGAGCATCATTATTCCCATGATATTTTTTCCATCTACTGTTTGGTCCCCAAGACTAAGCTGGATGTCGCTTTCGTAACCTGTCGCAACTTTCACTAGTTCAGCTGAAGCTCGTGCATGTAATCCTAACCTATTATTTACCTGGACAATTTTTTCACATTTCATTCGGATAAATATACTCCCGGACTTTTAGAGCCTAAGCCAAAAACTTAAAGAGATTTGAGGCATCTTCCACGCTTAATATAGATTTTCGTTTTTCAGTATCGTTAAACATTGTTGCAAGGCTAGACAGAATCTTTAGGTGGTTGTTAGAAGCGTCCGCAGGAACAAGCAATCCTATAGCTAGGATGATAGGTTGAGCATCAGGAGAATCAAAATTTAAAGGCTCTTTGAGACGGATTATTGCGGCAATACAGTCGCTAATTCCATTTAATCGCCCATGGGGTAGCGCTATGCCTCCACCAATTCCTGTACTCCCGAGCCGCTCTCGCTCTGTTAATATACGGGAGACTGTATCTTTGTTAAGAGATGCACTTTTACTAGATAGCAATATTGCTAATTCCTCCAACAATCTTTTTTTACTGGAGATTGACGCGTTAATGTGAATACGATCAATAGTTAAAATACCTTTTAAACATTGCCGTTTTATTTCATCTGTCATAGGGCTTCATTAATTTAGAGAATTTTTTATAAATTGGGATGGCGGTTAGTTGAGGCAGGAATCAGCATTTGTTGTCTGTATTTGGTTACTGTACGTCTAGCCAAGTAAATTCCTTTTTTTTGAAGCGCTAGACTTATTTCTTGATCACTAAAGGGATTCTCTGGAGACTCTGATTCTATCATTCTGCGCACATCAATTTTTGCCATAGATGTCGAATACCTTGGATCCATAGAATTATTGCATGTAGTCGCAAAAAAATCGCGAAATTTAAAAGTGCCTCTCGGCGTAAGCATATATTTTTCATGTATTGCCCGCGATATAGTGGAAGGATGAAGCTGCAGTTTTTTTGAAAGCCAACGTTGCGTTAGAGGTTGTAATTCCTCATGATAAAAAAAACGTTCTTGATGCTTTATTATTTCATTGGCAATTCGCATAATAGTTTCTTGCCGTTTGTTAAAACTTTGCATAAGCCAGCGAGCTTCTTTTAGTTGTGATGCAATAAAATCTTTACTAGCTTTATGTTTATCCGATATTTTTGAGGAATCATATTCTGGGTTAATTCTAATTAATGGATATAGATACGGATTTAACTCGATTATCCATACCCCATTTTTTTTTCTCACAATGATATCAGGAGAAATATACGTTGTTTTGTTGTTAGAATATCTAAGACCTGGTTTTGGATCTAGGTTCCTAATTATATTAATTGCTTGTGATAAGACATTTGATGTAACGCCAAGAATGCACATTAGTTGTTTTGTGCGTTTTTGTGCTACCAGTTCTAAGTGATTTTCGATAATAATCTCTGCCGTTCGTTTTGCAGGCGTTCTTTCAGTGATTTTTCTTATTTGCACTAAAAGACACTCTTTTAGATTACGCGAACCAATGCCTGGTGGGTCAATTTCTTGAATTTGACTAAGGACTTCCTCTAACTCTGCATCTGTAAAATCATTTGGATTTCCTAAGGTCTGTTGGATTTCCTCGAAAGAAGCATCAAGATAGCCACGGTCGTCTATATTGCCGATTAGCGCTTCCGCAATAATTCGTTGTCTTGAGTTCAAATTGATGATGGAAAGAGCATCCCTAATTTTTTGAGCCAGATTCTCACTTTCATTATTATCACTGAAGTTTTCGAATCTCTCCATACCATTCCAAGCGAGAGAATCTTTTTTTAACGAAGCTTGAACGACTAAAAAATTAGAGTTCTCGGAAGAATTGATGCTATTAATTGATGATTGCCCATTTTTAATGGGCGGCTCTATTGTGTCATAAGCTTGAGCTTCCTCATAGGTATCCACAAAAGGGTTTAACTCTAAAGCTACTTCAAGTGCTTCGCGAAGTGTTTTGGATGATGCTTTTAAGACGGAAACAGATTGTTTAAGATAAGGGCTAATACGTTGTTTCTGCCCTGGACGAATATCAAGAGTTGTTCTAACCAAAACGTGATGAGCTTCTAAGTTGAGCCTATAGGCGAAATTCATCGCCAAGGTAAATTGATCGGACTTGTGTATCATCAAGTATTTCCGATGGAGTGCCAGATGTAAGTACCTTTCCGGCGGATAAAATATATGCATGATCACAAATCCCGAGTGTTTCACGGACATTGTGATCTGTGATGAGGACGCCGATCCCATTTTTTCTCAAATAACGAATCGTTTTTTGTAGATCCCCTACTGATATTGGATCTATACCTGCAAATGGTTCGTCCAAAAGTATGAAAGATGGCTCTAAAGATACTGCTCTCGCAATCTCTACTCGACGTCTTTCTCCACCTGATAAAGTTAGGCCAAGTGATCCGCTTTTATGGATTATCCCAAAATCATGTAACATTTTTTCCGTTCTATCTTGTCGTTCCTCTTGGCTCAAATGCGGTAACGCTTCGAGTACTGCAAGAATATTCTCTTTTACGGTGAGCCGACGAAAAATAGAGGGTTCTTGGGGTAGGTAGCCAACACCCAGTCTTGCACGTTGATGCATCGCTAGATTACTGATTTCTCTTTGATCAAGATAAATGTGCCCATCATCTACACGTATCAAACCGCAAATCATATAGAAGCAAGTTGTTTTTCCCGCTCCATTTGGACCCAAAAGACCCACTACCTCGCCACTACTAACCTTTAGATCAACGTGATCAACTACAGTTTGGTTTCTAAAGCCTTTAACAAGCTGTTTTGTTTCAAGAGTAGACAATGTAAATCCTAGTTTGATCTAGGCACTTAATTGGTTGCTGGAGAAGTATGTTTTTAAAAATCAATTTTACCGTTCTCTGGGTATATCCGAAAAACTAGCCCACTCATCTTGCCATGCTGTAGTCGCTTCTTCCAAAATCTCAAGACTATTAATTGGTATCCAAGCTGGTATAGATGGCGGCAAAACGACCTGAACCCAACCATTAATCATTGAGATTATTTGCACTCTTTCTTGCGGCTCGAAAAAGCCAACAACGTAGGAATCTACAGAAGGCAACCAACGTGCACGAACTCTACTACCAGTAATAATTGCGTGATTATTGTCTACGTTTTGGGTATAGGATTCAGCCACCCATACACTAATGCCACTTGGGATATTGATCCGTGCCCAGCCCTCCTCAATGGTTAAAATCTTGACTGGCGTATTTTTGGATAGGTCACCAAGAACGGTTGCGGTGTTTTGAGGCTTCGCTTTTACTCTTACGATTGATTTTACAACTCGACTTGGAATAAATGATGAGAGCTCTTTATCACGACCAGTTATCTGTTCGCTTAATTTAGTTATAGTTTTTTTCTGATTTAATTCCCCATCTTTTTTGGCGCCCGTGATTGAAGGCACTGAAGATTGTAAAGATATATCGTTTGACGATGGCTGTATTACCAATCTTGGTCGATTAATCTTATTGTTCTCATAATCTTCCGAAGATTCCATATTCATTTGAGATAATCGTTTAGTTTGACTTCTCAAGGAATTACTGCTTCGCACTGATATTTTTTCGGTTTTCATGTAGTAGATTATGCTTTCACCTATTATTGTGTTTAGGTGTTGTTGAAGTTTTGCATTTCCAGAAAAAGTAGCAATATTCTTAATTTCATCTATTTCGATAGTTTCAGCTACACCTCTAATTAAATGATCACTTCCTTCGGGTTGTTGTTCAAAGATTGCTGGACTTCCATAAGCAAGCGCTTTCTGAAGCACGTTGTTTTGAAAAAAAAGCTGGATCTCATCTGCATTCATATATAGTGAACCTTGTCGAATCGTTACTTCACCACTATATTTCCAAACGCCTTCAGAAACATCGATGTCGATATTTTGCGCATCAACTATAGCTGGTTGTTTTCTATCGCTTTCTAGGGCAATAGACGGTACGCCATAAGCACCTGTTAACAGTAAAATTATTAGTAAACGAATCATTCAATTCTTCTTGATACTAAGCTGTTGGTAGCAGTGAATTTATGTGAGTTGCGGTTTTTATAAGTCTAGTATTTTAATCTGGGTTCTAGTTGCAATGTTAATTCGTCAGTACTAGTTATAAATCTATTTCGGTTTTCTGAAGAAAAACATATTTCTGATAAGAATAATGGAGAAAAATTAATTTTTATCGCCTTTTCTGTTAGTTTTTCGATAACTTTTACATTACCGCTTAGGATTACAACTGATCCATTTTGCGAAACAACACCTTCATCTCCATACATTACCTGTGCTGAATTATTATCTTCATATATTAATAAACATGGTTTTTTTATCCTTACGATGTCAGGTTGAGGAAAAAATTCAAGATAATCACCTTGAAAAATATATGATTCACCAGATTCTTGGTGACTTCTAGCGACAAAATTCTCAATAAAGTAATCAGCCTGGTTACTTTCGTCTACAGTGTATTTTGTATCGTCTACAGTGTAGAAAGCTAATTGTATCCACAGCCCAACTCCTGCTAAGAGAATAAGCCCAGACAGTATGAATATTAGGTTATTTTTTAAAACATGCATCAAAATATTCCAGCACGGATTAAATCTAGAGCATTTAGCGCGCCTACTGGTACGCCATTTTCATCAACAACAAAAACACCATTGATGGATTGATTTTGCATCAGATCTATGACTTCGGCTGCTAATGTTCGAAGTGACACTGTTTGTGGTGCTGGGGTCATGACATCATCGATTAAGACATCTGACAAATCATGGGTTCGATTCAATGTGCGGCGTAAATCACCATCGGTATAAATTCCCACTAGTCTATCATTCCTATCCACAACACCAGCCATGCCTAACCCTTTGTTAGATATCTCTTCGAGCGTATCCGAAACCATTGTTCCAGTCTTAACTATTGGGAGTTCTTGGTTAGCATGCATTACATCTTCGACATAGAGCAACAGGCGTCTTCCGAGGACACCACCTGGGTGGCTACGAGCAAAGTCTTCTTTAGAAAAGCCCCTGGATTGCAAAATGGCAATAGCTAGTGCGTCTCCCATCGCTAAAGTTGCTGTTGTACTCGTAGTCGGAGCAAGATTGTGTGGACAAGCTTCTCGTTCGACACCAATGTCTAGACAAACATCGGCTGCTGTGCCGAGCTCAGATTTACAGAAGCCAGTTAAGGCTACCAATGGAATACCCATTCGTTTAATGATCGGGAGGATAGTGAGTACCTCTGGAGTCTGACCCGAGCTCGAAATAGCAATAAGCAGGTCACCTGGAGTAATCATTCCAAGATCCCCATGGCTAGCTTCACCTGGGTGAACAAAAAATGCTGGTGTTCCTGTGCTGGCCATTGTTGCAGCAATCTTACCTCCTATATGGCCCGATTTCCCCATTCCAACTATTACTACCCGTCCGGCGCAGGCTAGAATGAGTTGGCAGGCATTATTAAAGGGTTGACCGATTCGCTCAATTAGTTGTTCAAGAGCTTCAGACTCAAGCTGAATGACCTTTTTACCATGATCAATAAAGTTAGTTAAATTCAATTTATCGAGGCCTGCTATTGTTCAAAAAATACCTATTCTACTGGAATGATGCCTACTCAAAGATGGTTATCTAATAAATCAAGCGACTGAATCGATTATAGAGGGTTAAAATCCCTTGTAATTATCTAAGTTCACCAAAATTGATAGTTTTTATTAATAAAACATAGGGATCAGAGAAATGGACAAATCTGATATTCTTTTAAATTTAGTGGATGTCGAATTTCGGTATAAAGATGAGATAGTCTATTTGCAACTTAATCTTCAGGTATTACGAGATAAAATAACAGTGATAATGGGTCCAAGTGGTTGCGGTAAATCGACCCTATTAGGATTAATGACGGCTCAATTAGAACCAGTTGAAGGAACGGTTCTTTTTGAGGGCACCTCTCTGGCTGGTCTGTCGCGAAGAGATTTGTACGCTATTCGGCGTCGTACGGGAATGATGTTTCAAAATAACGCCTTGTTTAGCGATCTGAACGTTTTTGAGAATGTAGCATTTCCGGTACGAGAAAACAGTAAAATGCCAGATGCATTAATTCGAAATCTTGTTTTAATCAAACTGCAGATGGTTGGTCTTAGGGGTGCCGCTCATTTTATGCCGGAAATGCTTTCCGGTGGTATGGCCCGCCGTGTGGCTCTTGCCCGATCTTTAGCACTAGATCCAGATTTAGCATTCTATGATGAGCCATTCACTGGTTTGGATCCTATATCCAAAGGCATAATCGCGCGACTTATCAAAGATACCAATACAGTTTCGGGATCAACGTCTGTAGTCATAACCCAAGATGTGAGCGAAGGCTTAGCAATTGCTGATCAGGTAATCATCTTATCTAAAGGCCAAGTGGTAGCAAGTGGAGCGCCATATGACATAGTTAAAAGTAACAATTCAGAAGTTCGTCAATTTCTTAATGCCGAGCCCGATGGACCACTTCCATTTCATTATCCTGCTCCCGATTATGAAGGGCAACTCATTGGCACTCATCGATGATTTGGTTCGATAATTGGGGGGGTAAATTGTTGTCTAATGTACAGTCCACAGGGCATGCTGGAATTTTTCTTTTGGATACACTTAAATCAGTGTTTAGATTAGGGAGACGAATAGACTTACTGATTTATCAGGTTTATTTTTTGGGCGTATTGTCAGTTTCCGTAATATCCGTAGCGGGCCTTTTCGTTGGTATGATGCTCGGATTTCAGGGTTATTATAGTTTGACAACCTTTGGCGCAGAATCGTCTCTAGGATTAGCCATCACGTTGTTTCTAGGTCGAGAACTAAGCCCCGTGTTGACGGCCTTATTGTTTGCGGGTCGTTCGGGATCTTCAATGGTTTCAGAAATTGGATTAATGAGAGTTACTCAACAACTTTCAGCAATGGAAATGATGGCAGTGAATCCAGTTGATCGTGTCATTGCACCTAGATTTTTAGCAGCGATGATTTCTGTGCCGATTTTGACCGCATTGTTTACTGTATTTGGCATGCTAGGGGGGTATATAGTAGGAGTTTCCATACTAAATGTTAATAGCGGTATGTTTTGGGCATCAATTGAAACAGGAATCGATTTTTCTGATGACATATTGAGTGGCATGATTAAAAGTTTAGTTTTTGGATTTGTCATATCCTGGATATCAGTTTTTTTAGGATACCATGTAAATTTAGAAACATCGGGGGTTAGTAAGGCTGCTACTAAGGCCGTAGTATTTTCTAGCGTGGCTATTCTTGGCGTTGATTATGGGATGACTGCGATTATGTTTAATGAGGCGCGATGACTATGGAGCGTAAACGAATAGAAACCGCGGTAGGATTTTTTCTTTTAGCTGGAATCATAGCTATCGTTTGGTTAACAATACAAGTTGGTAATTGGTCACCCATTAAATCTCAAAATTATGAGGTGATAGCAAATTTCGACAATATAGGGGGCTTGGCCGTCAGGGCGCCCGTAACGGTTGCAGGGGTAATTGTCGGTGAGATATCGGAAATCAGCCTGGATATGGATGATTATAGTGCTAAGGTAACACTACGCATTGATCAGAGATATTCTAACTTACCCATAGATACCAGTGCTGCGATACTTACGGCTGGTTTACTCGGAGCACAATATGTTGGTTTAGATCCAGGAGGTGAAGATCATTATCTTGAAGAGGGGGATGAAATTGAAATAACGCAGTCCGCAATAGTTCTGGAAAATTTGATTGGCCGTATTTTGATTCGTACTGCGGAGGAAAAAGATTAATGATAATTTACTTTAAACGTACTTTACTCTTAATAATTTTCCTGCCTTATTTTGCATTGGCCGACTTACCACCTGATAAGTTGATCACTCGGGCTGTGCAACAGTTGATAATCGAATTGACTGAACGTAAAACCGAGCTCGAAGGCGATCGCGCTCAATTATACGAGTTGGTAGATCGAGTAATCGTTGAACACATTGCTGTTGAAAGAGTGGCAAAGCTCGTTCTCGGTAAACACTGGCGTGACGCATCCGTGGAACAGCGATCTCGCTTTGCCTATGAATTTAAGAACTTGTTGATTCGGACTTATGCGTCTGCCTTGCTTGATTATACTGGAGGCGAAAAAATGACCTTTAGACCTTTAAAAATCACAGGTAATGAACGAACTATTGTCGTGCGTACGGATATCAAGTTACCAGGTTTGTCCGCAATCCCAGTGAATTATCGATTTTTGCGAAACAACAATTCACAATGGAAGATATTCGATGTGACAATAAATGGCATAAGTCTTGTGACCAATTATAGGTCGAGTTACTCTCAATTAATTGAGCGTGAAGGCCTAGATGCATTGATTAGGCGATTGGAGCTTAAAACTGAAATGAGCCGATGAGCGAAATAAGAAAACTCAACGAAGACCATTGGTATTTTGAAGGTGAGTTAACTTTCGAGACTGCGCCCAGACTGATCTCAAAATGCCCAGAGATTTGGCCAGAGAAAACAGTGACTGTAGATCTTTCCGGCACCACCTTAGTTGATACTGCTGGCCTTTCTCTTTTGATCGAATGGTGTAGATTAGCAAAAAATAAAGGTGGGGTCATTAGATACATAAACTTGTCATCAAGTTTGTCACGATTTTTCAATTTTACAGGAGTAGGTTTTTTGGTGGTCGGTAATGATTAGTGAGCCGTTATTATTTTTTTAGGGCATGTATTTTTCTAATAGCCTAAAAATCTGTCAGGGTTTAGAATCACATAATAGTTAGAAAATATGGAAGGTAATGTATGGTAACACCAGAAGATATAAAGCGTCTGATCGAAGCTCATTTTTCGGAGTCGAAGGTTACAGTATCAGGTGATGGTCGCCATTTTGAAGCCGTTATAGTTTCTGATGAGTTTTCGGGAAAATCCAGAATACAACAGCATCAGATGGTATATGAAGCCCTTGGTGATAGAATGAAAGAGGAGATACATGCGCTTTCGATGCGTACAATGACTCTTGAAGATTTGGATGACGAATCAACAGTGCAAAAATGATAGGGGAGGATTTTTTATGGGAATACAAGACAAAATAAGTAAAGTTATAGAAGAAAATCCGATTATGCTTTTTATGAAAGGCTCGCCAGATTTTCCGCAGTGCGGATTTTCTGGACGAGCAATACAGATTCTTGAAGCGTGTGGCGCTAAATTCGGTTCTGCTGATGTATTAATGGATCAAGAACTTAGAGAAGGAATAAAAGTATACTCAAACTGGCCTACTATCCCACAGTTATATATTGGTGGAGAGTTAGTGGGTGGCAGTGATATTATGATGGAAATGTATGAAAGTGGCGAGCTTAAGGAAAAGATTGAAGCATTGAATGATTAGTGGGATAAAATGTATATTGAGTACAAATAAAAAGGCGCCAATAGTGGCGCCTTTTTTAAACGGTATTGTAGTTAGTGAAGGTATTATGTGATAGAGATTAATCGCCTGCTAAGAAAGGAGATGGGTAGCGCAATATATGGATAAGCTTATAGTTCGTGGTGGACGGTCTCTAGATGGAGAAATTCGTGTTTCTGGCGCTAAGAATGCCGCTCTTCCTACCCTTATAGCTTCGTTATTAGCAACCACACCTTTGCAGATTAAGAATGTTCCGCATCTGCGTGACATAACAACAACCTTAAAATTACTCCAGTGCCTGGGTGCCTCGATACAGGTAGACGAGAAGCTTGCAATTGAAGTGGATGCTAGTCAGCTTAATGTGTTACGCGCCCCATATGAACTTGTTCGGACCATGCGTGCTTCTATTTTAGTGCTAGGCCCTTTGTTAGCACGTTTTGGTGAAGCAGAAGTTTCTTTACCCGGAGGTTGTGCAATTGGTTCTAGGCCAGTCAACTTGCATATAAAAGGTCTTGAAAGCATGGGCGCAGAGTTTGATTTAACGGGTGGATATATACGAGCCAATGTACCCGATGGTCGACTAAAAGGTGCGCGAATATTTTTTGACACGTCTACCGTAACTGGCACTGAAAATTTGATGATGGCTGCTACTCTCGCTGAAGGTACTAGTATTTTAGAGAATGCGGCGAGGGAACCAGAGGTTATTGATTTAGCTAATTGCTTAATTTCGATGGGAGCATGCATTAGTGGAGCAGGAACTAATATTATCAAAGTCGAGGGAGTAAAAAAATTAAGTGGTGGGTGTCATACTGTAATTCCAGATCGAATTGAAGCAGCAACTTATCTTGTAGCTGCAGCCACTACGCATGGACGCATTCGACTTCGCGGTATAAACTCTAACCTCTTAGATTCAGTGATAGATAAATTGAGAGCAGCAGGTGCTAATATCGATTTGTTTGAAAATGATATTGAATTAAAAACACCAAGCAAACGTCTACAAGCAGTTGATATACACACAGCTCCGTTTCCTGCGTTTCCAACCGATATGCAAGCACAGTTTGTGTTGCTAAACTCTATCGCACATGGTTCGGCCACTATTACGGAAACGGTATTTGACAATCGGTTTATGCATGTGCAAGAACTTAAACGAATGGGGGCTGATATTGATGTTCTTGGCAATATTATCTGCGTCAACGGAGTACATAGACTAAGCGGAGCTCAAGTTATGGCCACAGTTCTTAGAACCTCGGCCTGCCTTGTTTTAGCAGG
>CAYFJI010000013.1:7952-27656 GCA_964343365.1 uncultured Acidiferrobacteraceae bacterium | reverse complement strand
GCAGGTCCAGTAATATCAGGATTATTTTTTGCAATTTCATGTATTTCCACCAAAAGTTGTAATCCGACATCTGATGACATTTCATTGGTTTCCGTTAACGAAGGTAATGACATATCACACGCAATAAATGGATTTTGTATGAGAACGCTTATAGCCATTGCTGTAGGTGATAATCGTTCATCAGGTCTTTTTTTAGTTGATTTAGTTAATTGTTCTTGAGTGCGAACACTTTTTAGGCCAGACAATAACTGTAATTTATCTTGCATCAATTCTCGAAAGGGGCCACTTGGTATTTTTGCAAGTAATGGTTGTGCTGTTTCGGCCAAGCGGGCTCGACCATCAAGCCGGTTGAGATCAATTTCTTTTAAGAGAGTATCGTAAAAAAAATCTGATATCGCAGTCGCTTTGCTTACCATGCCCAAAAATGATTCAGGCCCCGATTTCTGAACGATTGAATCAGGATCTTCTCCGTCAGGCAAAAATAAGAAGCTCGCTTGGTGGCCACTAACCATTTCTGGAAGAACTGCTTCAAGAGCTTTCCAAGCAGCTTGCTGTCCAGCAAGATCTCCATCATAACAAAACACTACATGAGGAGTGAGACGAAACAAGATTTTCAGGTGATTCGATGTTGTTGCAGTGCCTAATGTTGCAACCGAATTCTTTATACCTTTCTGTGTGAGGGATACAACATCAGTATACCCTTCTACTACTAGGACGTAGTTCTGTTGAGTAATGTCGACTCGTGCTCGATGGAGATTATATAATTCTGATCCTTTGTGAAATAAAGGTGTTTCGGGGGAATTCAGGTATTTAGGTTTATCTTCTCCAAGGATACGGCCTCCAAATCCGATAATACGCCCTCGCCTGTCATGGATTGGAAACATGATTCGTGATCGAAAACGGTCGTAATATCTGCTAGTTTCATTAACACCAAGCAGGCCTGCTTTTTCCATTAAATTCAGTGTTTCTTTATTATCTTTCGCAGTTTTTGCAAGGTTATCCCATCCAATTGGTGCAAAACCGAGCTCAAAATGGGCCGCCATCTTGCCCGAGATATTTCGTTCTTTTAGGTAGGTTACTGCTTGATTTGCTTGGGGGTGATGTCGTAATTGCGCCTTAAACCACTTATTGGCATCTGCGAGGGTTTGTAAAAGATTTTGAGTTTCATGTTTTTTTGGTTGGAAGCCATCACCTTTCGGTATTTGTAACCCGACAGTATTAGCTAGCTCTTCGACTGCTTCTTGAAAGCTAAAACTACTAATTTCCATTAGAAAATTGATAGCATTTCCGCTCGCTGAGCAACCAAAACAGTGATAGAGCTGTTTGCTAGGTGAAACAGTGAACGAAGGGGTTTTTTCATCATGGAAAGGGCATCGCGCAGTATAGTTACCTCCAGCCTTTTTTAAAGGCACCCGTTCGTCAATTATTTCAATGATATCTACCCTAGCTAAGAGCTGGTCAATGAATTCTTTGGGAATGTGCACTGATGTTTCCTTAATTTCACACTACACAGTTTAGCATTGTGTAAAATCGAATCTAAAGACTTTTCAATATTTGGTGGAATAGTTAGAACTTAAGCAATAATAGATAGCAATTTTTGTGAATTCAAGCGCTAAAACTACAGTTGATAACGGTGAGGCCTCCAATCTCAAGGACGGTAGGGCAGTGGGTATTTGGTTGGCTGTGTGTTGCTTACTGATATTCGCTATGATTGTTCTTGGAGGGGTGACGAGATTGACAGGTTCGGGCTTGTCGATGGTCGATTGGCAGCCAATTTCTGGCGTGATTCCACCCATTAGTGCAACTCAGTGGGAAGAAGAGTTTGCTGCATATCGTGAATCTCCAGAGTATCTTGAGATCAATCGGGGTATGAACCTAAGCTCTTTTAAGACAATATTTTATTTTGAATATGCGCACCGAATGCTGGGCCGGCTCATTGGTATCGCATTTTTGCTTCCGTTCGCATATTTTTGGTTTAAGCGGAAAATTAAGAATAGGGAAGTTCCCCGCTATGTGATTATGTTTGTTCTTGGTGGTTTACAGGGATTGCTAGGCTGGTATATGGTGCAGAGCGGGCTGGTTGATATTCCGCATGTTAGCCAGTATCGGTTAACAGCACATTTGGCCGCGGCATTTTTTATCTATGGTTATATTCTATGGATGGCTTTTCCATTATTGTTTTCAAGACGTTCATCACTTGAAGTATCTAGCGCTGGTGGCAAAGCTATGGCAATGATGATATTTATTGTTATAACTTTGTTGTCTGGTGGTTTCGTAGCAGGATTAAATGCCGGCCATGCTTTTAATACTTTTCCCTTGATGGGGGGGAAGATTTTTCCGGATGGTTATTTTGCGTTAAATCCATGGTGGAAAAATCTTTTTGATAATATTCCTTCAGTACAGTTTAATCATCGTTACTTGGGGATACTTACTTACATCATAGTATGTTTGTTTATTTTAACTAGCTGGAGAGATAATGTTCTTAAATATTACCATTGGGCTCTATCATTGCTTCTTTTTTCGGTTAGCATACAGGGTGCGTTGGGGATACTTACATTGATACTTCATGTACCAGTCTTTATAGCAGCTGCTCACCAAGCTGTCGGTTTAATAATTTTGACAGTAACGGTGTACCTCGTTTACTTGACCAGAGATAGTTCCCGCAAGAAATCTTGAATTTTAAAAAAATAATATAGTTTTTGAGCTACTTATTTGAGCTTGCTTTTTACTAGCGAGCTAACAACAGACATGTTTACTCGGCCAGCTGTTTTTTCTTTGATTTGATTCATTACCTTACCCATGTCTTTGAGAGATACGGCCTTGGTGTTTTTTATAATTTCATCAATTAATTGTTTAAGCTGCTCCTCTTTCAATGGCTGCGGAGTATAAGACTCCAGTATTCGAACCATAGCCAATTCCTTGTTTACAAGATCTGTCCGATTGCCCTTTTGAAATTGTCCAATTGCATCGGATCCTTGTTTTATCATTTTCTGAATTACTGATAGGATGTCACCATCACTAAGTTCTGTGCGCTCATCTATTTCTCGTTTTTGTATTGCGGACTTCAATAGCCGTAGCGCGTCTAGTCGAGCGTTATCTTTCGAACGCATCGATTCTTTGATGTCAGTAGAAATTTGTTCTCGTAAAGACACGCCAAAAAATTTAAACGAGATCGAAAAAAAATTAGTATGCGCGAGAACGCCGGGGATCTTGTCTAGACGCTCTTTTTTTCTCGCGTTTTTCTGCTGCTGCACCTGCTCGTTTGCGCACCGTAGTAGGCTTTTCATAGAATTCTCGGCGACGAGATTCAGTGAAAACTCCTGCTTTTTCACAAGCTCGACGAAAGCGTCTTAAAATTACATCGAAAGGTTCATCTTGTCTTACTTTTACACTTGGCATTAATTGTTCTGCTCTATTTCAGGTTTTTTGTACTGTTTTTGTCAGGCGCGCGCATTCTAGCCCTTTATGAACAATAAGTATATGGTAAATTTCTCGAATTACCACCTTATAATTCATATCAATAGTGAGAATTGGCAAAAGTATTGACTGAGACTGTAGGTTTATCAAAGTTTTTGCTTTAAAATTTTTTAACATCAGGAGTTGATTATGCGAGTTTTAGGTATCGAAACCTCCTGCGACGATACTGGTGTTGCGGTTTATGACAGTGATTATGGTCTCATAGCCCATAAATTGGCCTCACAATTGGATACCCATGAACCTTATGGCGGTATAGTTCCAGAATTGGCTGCGCGTGATCACATACGCTTACTGATGCCGCTCGTTAAATCTGTACTCGACGAGTCTGGACCACTACTTGTTGATGGAGTCGCATACACTAGAGGACCTGGACTGGCGGGTGCATTGCTGGTCGGCGCTTCCTTAGGTCGTTCTCTAGCATTTAGTTGGGGCGTACCTGCTGCAGGATTACATCATATGGAAGGTCATTTGCTGTCGCCAATGCTTGAAGAAAATCAGCCAACGCTTCCATTTTTAGCATTATTGGTTTCTGGTGGTCATTCTATGCTAGTGGATGTGACGAAGATTGGCAGTTATCGGTTACTTGGCAGTACACGTGATGATTCGGTTGGCGAAGCTTTTGATAAAACTGCAAAACTATTAGGATTAAGTTACCCTGGAGGCCCAGCAATTGCTAGTGTAGCAAAAAAAGGTAACCCGGAAAGATTTCGTTTTCCCCGACCAATGATAGACCGACCAGGGTTCGATTTTAGTTTTAGCGGCCTTAAGACGCATGTTCGCAACATTGTTCAGAAAATGGATTTGAATGAACAAGATATAGCTGATATTGCTTGGGCATTTCAAGATGCTGCGGTTGATACACTGGTTACTAAAAGTATCCGAGCGATGGAGGCAACTAAACATAATTGTCTTGTTATTGCCGGGGGTGTTGGAGCAAATATCGAACTGAGAACACAACTTGGTAAATTGGCCGACCTTCATGGATTTCGTTTGTACTACCCGCGACCGGAATTTTGCACAGATAATGGGGCAATGATTGCATATGCTGGTTGGCGCCGCCTATCCAGCGGCCAGAGTGACAATTACAGTTTCTCGGTACGACCTCGTTGGCCAATTACTGATTTGAATCCTCTAATGTAAAACCACTTCAGATTAAAGCTAAAAATTAATCTTAGGTTCTTTCCTTTGCAACAGTTTTTGAAAATTTTTTTTATGTCTAAGGAGAAGTAGTAGCGCTGTCAGAGCAGTCAACAGCAAGAAAATATTGTCGTCGATCCAAAGCCAAACATACAGAGGGGTTAGAATTGTTGTGATGATAGCGGCCAAGGAAGAGTATCGGAATGCAAAAGCACACGCAATCCAAGTTCCTATTTGAATTAGTGCTATTACAGGGCTCAAAGCTAAGTAGATACCTAGTGCTGTCGCGACTCCTTTTCCACCAGAAAATTTAAAATATATAGGGAACAGATGGCCGGTAAATGCTCCAATCGCTATACAAGAAAGAAGAAGAGGGTCATCAGAAATCCAGTGTTTAACTGCTAAAATAGGTAATGTACTTTTCAAAACATCGCCTAGCAAAGTCAAACTGGCACCTATTTTGCTACCTAGGCGCAGTACGTTGGTGGCTCCAGGATTGAGTGAGCCATGATTTCTCGGATCTGGAAGGCCTAGAAGCATGGAAACCAAAAT
This sequence comes from uncultured Acidiferrobacteraceae bacterium, assembly GCA_964343365.1. GTDB lineage: Bacteria > Pseudomonadota > Gammaproteobacteria > Arenicellales > UBA868 > CAJXWH01. Next base: position 22,490 of record CAYFJI010000013.1, on the reverse strand, counting down.
TGCGGTCGACAGCGATCCGATTAAATATGCAGCGATGGTTAAAAGCCAATAAATCATCAGAGTAATGGTTAAATAATCCTTTTAGAGTATAAACTGTAGCTGGAGTTAAGTTCGAACGAAAATTGAGATAACAGTGTGGATATAATTTTTTTGCATGGCCTTAAGGTTGAATGTGTGATAGGAATTTGGGAATGGGAGCGTCGTATTTCGCAGACGTTGATTTTTGATCTTGATATTGGGTTCGATATAACACAGGCTGCGAAAAGTGGCTTGATAGAGGACACATTAAGCTATCGAGAGATTGCTAAACGAGTCAGTATTTATGCAGAGCAAACTAAAGCTAGATTAGTGGAGACCTTAGCAGAAGGCGTTGCGGAAATTGTTTTAGAAGAATTTGGAGCTTTATGGATCAAGGTTAAAGTAAATAAAAGAAATGCGGTGACTAATGCTACTGACGTGGGTGTTGTTATCGAACGCGGCAGGCAATAGATGAATAAAGTGGCGATAAGCATCGGAAGTAATTTAGAACGCACAAAAAATATTGAAAAAGCGGTTTTCAATTTGGAAAGAGTTTTTGGTTCTTTGCTTTGTTCGCCTGTATACGAAAGTGATGCTTCGGGATTTATGGGGCCACGATTTTACAATCTTGTTGTTGTTTTTGAGAGCGATATGGAGGTCTCAACACTTCGTGAGCAATTGCGGGGTATCGAGATTAGTCAAGGACGCAAGTCTAAAAGTAATCAAGTTGGGTCGAGGACTCTAGATCTTGATCTATTGCTGTATGGTGACCAAGTTCTTTATGATATTGGATTTGATGTGCCAAGAAAAGAGATCTTCGATCATTCTTACATCTTGAAGCCTCTTGCCGACATTATGCCTGATTACCGTCATCCGGTGACGCGTGAACGCTTTATCGATAGTTGGTTGCGGTCCGATTTGAACCAAGAACCCTTAAAATGCATACCAGAATTTAAGCTACCCTAGAATCAGTTTACTATGGATCTACCTCCATCGATATATAAAGTTTGACCGGTGATGTATGGCGCATCTCGCCATAAGAAAAGTAATGCTTTTTCGATATCAGCTGGTGTACCTACTCGTTTGAGTGGTGTACTATCGATCAAGTTTTGTTGCTCTTCGCCGAGTGCCTGGCCCTCCGGCCATAGAATACTGCCAGGTGCGATTGCATTGACTCGGATATAGGGCGCTAGCTCCTGAGCCAAAGACCAAGTTAGTGATTTTAAAGCTGCTTTTGATGCTGAATAAACAGAATGAGATTTTAGTGGGCGATCAGCATAGATATCTGTAATATTAATGATCGCTCCTTTGTTTTTTCTCAAGTAATTTGCCGCAGCTTGGGAGAGTAAATAAGGGGCCATGGAATTTGTACTAATTAATTCGTTGAATTGAGATGGAGAGGTATTATTAAGATTTGTTGGGTAAAAACTAGACGCATTGTTAACTAAGAGATCAAGTCGTCCAAAATGCTCTATTGTGCGAGACATAATTTGGTCTGCCATTACAGGCTCGCAGAGATTACCTCTAACCAGACAGATGGAATTAGCGCGTTTTTTTTCCAGTTCTTTTTTTAGATTATGAGCCTCAATCTCAGAACTATGGTAATGAACTACAATATCCATACCAGACTCATGAAGAGCTTTAACCATAGCCTTTCCTAGGCGGCGAGCGCCACCCGTTATAAGGCCGACAGTGCGTTCTGATGAAGAATTAGCAGTCATTACACTCAGTATATCAATGGTTATATTGTAGAGTTAGGAGCGTACCATAGTGATACAGGAAGTATGAGTTAGATTATTATATTAATGCACGATAAAAATACACTAGATCCGTATCTGCCATTGCCAGATTATGATGCGCGAGAGCATTCAGCTCGTGTTGAGCGACATGTGCGTGAATATATAAGAAAATTTGATAATCTTCTTCCATTCGACCACTACATGGATCAAGTTTTATATGCCCCGGGGCTTGGTTATTACTGTAATAGTTCCCAAAAATTTGGGAGTTTAGGTGATTTTGTAACAGCCCCAGAAATTAGTAGTTTATTTTCGAAATGTTTAGCTAGGCAGGTAGCGGAAGTGCTTCAAATATTGGATTGTGGGAGCATATTGGAAGTTGGACCTGGCACCGGCTCTCTAGCTGTAGGCTTACTAAATGAGTTAGAAATTCTTGGTTTTTTGCCTGACAAATATGCGTTGCTAGAAGTAAGTCCGTATCTTAGAAAATGTCAGGAACGTTTTTTAGAAAGTAATTTAAATATACAGTCAGTAGATTACTACTGGCTCGAGGATTTACCGGAAGATTGGACCGGAGTAGTCTTAGTCAACGAAGTAATTGATGCCATGCCCGTAACTAGATTTCAGGTCAAATCAAAGGCTCCCGTTGAAGTAGGAGTTCGAACAATCGACTCAGATTTTGAAATCAGCTTGATTGATTCTGATAAAGCAACAGGTGCAATAGAAATTGTAGAAAAATATGGGTTGCCTGAGGGCTATACCAGCGAAATATCTGATCGTGCTAATGCGTGGGTAAAAGAAATGGGGTCTAGATTGAGTCGAGGTTTACTTTTGATTATTGATTATGGGTATACGGAAACTGAGTACTATCATCGTGATAGAGTCACTGGTACCTTGATGTGCCATTACCAGCATCGAGCGCACACGAACCCTTTTTTTTATCCAGGATTGCAAGATATTACGACTCATGTAAATTTTTCTTCACTGGCAATTGCTGGATACTCTGTTGGAATGAATTTAGCTGGATATACCAGCCAGGAGGCGTTTCTGTTATCTCTGGGATTGACCGAAATAGCTGGTACAAGTGCTGAGGTTCGATCCAGAGCAGAAGTTAGTCACGAAATTCAAAAACTTACGGCTCCACTTGGTATGGGCGGTATGTTCAAAGTCCTTGGTTTATCGAAGAATTTGGATGAGCTGTTAACCGGCTTCGATCTTCGTGATCGGAGTGCAACCTTATGATCGACATCCCACAAGCATTCTGGTTAGCCTTAATTCAAGGCGTTACGGAATTTCTGCCTATATCAAGTTCTGGGCATCTGATTCTGCTACCGTATTTTCTGAATTGGCCAGATCAAGGGCTTGCATTTGACGTAGCGGTTCATGTTGGAACTTTGTCTGCGGTTTTATTTTACCTTCGTGAAGATATTAAGAAAATTGCTATAGATTTAATCTGGTTGGTCATGCGGAAAAAAAAAGAGGAGGTCAGTCAACTTGGGTTACTTATTCTGTTGGCAACATTTCCTGTCGTTATCACGGTACTTGCTTTTGATACTGACGTTTGGACAAGAATGCGACACCCAGTTGTTATTGGGGTAACTACCGCTGGTTTCGCTCTTGTGTTGTTGATTTCAGATATTTTTGGTTCCAAGAAAAGAACAATCCAAGATCTTGGATGGCTGGATGCGCTTGTAATTGGCGTAGCTCAGGCTATAGCGTTAATTCCAGGAACATCACGGGCAGGTATAACAATGACTGCAGCACTTATGGTGGGCGTTGATAGAAGATCTTCAGCAAAGTTTTCTTTTTTGTTGTCGATTCCTGTGATTTTTGCAGCTGGTATTCAGCAAAGTGCATTGTTGATCGAAAATGTAGCAACAATCGATTGGCAAGTGTTTGCTATTGGATTATTAGTTTCTGCTATTAGCGCTTGGTTGGTAATAAAGATTTTTATGCGCTGGCTTACTCGAATTGGAATGCTACCATTTGTGGTATATCGAGTAATACTCGGAGTATTCATTCTAACCTGGATTTACTGAAAATAAAGTAATCATTTCAGCGATGATTCCTTCCAATTATCATAGATGTTTGAAATCGCATCTAACCTTCTCCGATCAGCTTCCGCGCCTTTATTTTTTATTTCTGGCCCAGAAACTTGAAGTTCGCTAAAATCTAAGTTCGCAGCTGTGTTCAAGCAATGGATTAAAAGATTTGTTGCGTGACTTATGTGCTTTGATTTTCCTGTTATATTACCTATTGCTCGACAGCCTGTTAAGAAGGAATTCAATTGATCTCGATTTCGAAAAGCGCTTAGACTTTTTAGTAAAGCTAATATAGTTGCTGGCGACAGTTTTGTTGAGTCACTCATCAAATGATGGTATTCGCGTAGTGTTAGCGCCAGTATGCTGTAATTGCTAGGTAAGTGAAGTCGCGAGCAAAGTTTTTTGACGGTATTTGAACCACCCCTAAGGTCATATAAAAGAACTGCGAACCGAATTCGCGTATCATCGGTTATTAGAGCTGATTCATCAAGTGCAGAAAGTGCGAGCTCCCCCCTGTTCATGTTTAGATTATCATCTTTAACAGGATGCAAAAGAGGTCTATCAAACATTTCATCTATTTCTGGTAAAATTCTTGCAAGTGCCTCGTTGTGCCGCAATACTTGAAAGAAAATTGATGGTTTATTCTCGGTTAAAGCAATATCTAGTTCCCTCCAAATACGCTCTGGGACAAGTGCGTCAACTTCACCGTTATGCACCATTTCCCTTATCAATTTTTCTGTGTCGTCGACAATGGTAAATCCCCGTTGATTGAAGCGGGTTGCAAAACGAGCGATCCGCAATATCCGTACTGGATCTTCTATGAATGCTGGTGAAACATGACGCAATTTACATTTTTTTAGGTCTTCAAGACCCCCAAAGGGGTCGAATATATTACCATTAGCGTCTTGAGCTATGGCATTTATGGTTAAATCTCGGCGCGCCAAATCTTCTTCTAGAGTTACCGATGAGTCAGCATCCACTCTAAATCCTTTGTATCCCAGAGTTACTTTGCGTTCGCGTCGCGCGAGAGCATGCTCTTCCCCAGTTACTGGATGCAGAAATACTGGAAATTCTTTACCCACCAATTTGAACCCTAGATGCCTCATTACTTCTTCGGTTGCTCCGATTACTACCCAATCTCTATCGCCAACTGGTTCTCCAAGTAATTTATCTCGGACGGCGCCACCGACCAGAAATCTTTGAAGAGAAGAGGCAGGATCTTTCACTGGTGTTGAGGTTCAATATTGGACAACATTTTGGATATGACAGAGCCCCTTGAATGATTGAGTGTAAAAAATATTTTATCGATACTAGTATCATAATTAAACATTATTAGCACCATATTTTTTTCTATATTTCTCGACATTTTTGGTTAAGTGAGAGAGATCTCGTGAAGATCTTATGCAGGTAATAAGTTCAGAGAAATTGGTGATCGAGTGAACCTTAAGCATCAGCTCATTTTGAATGATTTGGGAGGCTGAATAATTCAGTTTATCGATTTTTTCTTGTCGATCTAGAGCAATTATTACGCCGGCTGGTTCAGCGCCTGAGGCTTTAATTATTCTAATGGCTTCTCTTACACTGGTGCCAGCTGTAATAACATCATCAATAATTATTACCCGTCCCGTTAATTCGGCTCCAACAACTATACCTCCTTCCCCATGCTCCTTCTTTTCCTTTCGGTTAAATGCATAGGGTATATCTCTCCCATAATAGTCAGACAGGGCACACGCAGCAGCGCTTGCTAAGGGAATTCCCTTATATGCTGGTCCAAATAGCATAAAATCGTCAGGTTCCATTTCATTAAGAGCAGTAGCGTAAAATCTAGCGAGAGCAGCTAGTAGCTTCCCTGAATTAAATAAGCTCGTATCGAAAAAATAGGGACTTATTCGTCCAGATTTTAGTGTAAATTCACCAAAACGAAGAACTTTATTGTCAATCACAAATTTTAGGAATTGGTTTGCGGGAAAATATTGAGAAAAGTTTGACATGATTTAATGGGCTATGATTTAGTTATATGGAAATAATAACTCTAAATTGCAATGGAATCCGTGCTGCGGCACGAAAAGGTTTTTTTGATTGGCTTTCCAGTGGATCTACTGATATTGTTTGTTTGCAGGAAACGCGAATTCAACCTGCTCAGCGAGTTGGCCAAGAGTATGATCCTCCTGGATTTTTCGTTAATTATTTGGATGGCCATCGAAAAGGTTATAGCGGTGTTGCGATATATAGCCGAATTCAGCCTGATCGAGTAATTAACGGCCTAGGCTTAAAAGATTTTGACTTTGAAGCTAGAGCGATTCGCATCGATATTGGACAACTTAGTGTCATTTCCCTATATATGCCGTCTGGTACCAGCGGGGATACCAGGCAATCTTTCAAGTACAAGGTTATGAGTCAAATGAAGAAAATTTTGACTAATTTCGCAAATGATACTCGAGAATACTTAATTTGTGGAGACATTAACATTGCTCATAAGGAGATTGATTTAAAAAATTGGCGGGCTAACCAGAAGCAGTCTGGGTTTTTGCCTGATGAACGGGCTTGGATGGATTGGTTATTTGAAGACCTCGGATTTGTCGATGTTTACCGCTATTTGGATGCAAGTGCGGAACAGTATACTTGGTGGTCAAATCGCGGACAGGCTTGGGCGAACAATGTAGGATGGCGTATTGACTACCAAATTGCTACACCAGCATTAGCTGAGTGCAGCCGGTCGGCCTCAATTTATAAGAAGCAGCGTTTTTCAGATCATGCGCCTTTAATTATCAATTATGATATTCCAAAAAAATGGCTTTGATTTAATTCATTGTCCTAGCTCAGTGTTGACGAGAGCTTGATAAGTCAAAGTTTAAACATCGCGGTATAATAGGGCTAGTGTCCAATATTACTACTAATATGATGTGTAACCAAGATTGGTTGTGGAGCCCTGAATATGCCAATTTATGAATATGAGTGTGACCAGTGTGGTCATAATCTTGAGGCTTTGCAGAAGATTTCGGACGAGCGATTAGTTTATTGTCCTGAGTGTGGCGAAGCTAGTCTTCGAAAAAAAGTTTCTGCTGCAGCGTTCCGTTTGAAAGGAACTGGTTGGTATGAAACAGATTTCAAGAATGATAAGAGCAAAAAAAGTGGAGATGAAGATACTAGCAAGACAAAAAAGATTGGAAAAGAAGGGGTTAAAAATAGTGATGGGAAGGGCTCAGATGTTAAAGAAGGAAAATCTAAGACTGACAAATCTGGAAACACCAAAAGTGAATCAAGAACTGATAAAAAAATCAGTAGTACCGCAACTGCAAGCAAAAATGATTCAGGAGCATCTTAGGACCAAAAACGGTACAGATCGTTCCACATTTGGGATCTTAGTTCCCTTGGGTTGATTACTATGCGAACGCATTACTGTGGAGAAATTACCAGTTTAAACATCGAGGAAGATGTAGAGCTATGTGGCTGGGTACATCGGCGACGTGATCATGGCGGAGTTATTTTTGTTGAGCTACGTGATAGAACAGGACGTGTCCAAGTAGTAGTTGATCCAGAGAATCTTGAGCAATTCAACAAAGCAGAATCAGTACGAAATGAATATGTTCTGCGAGTCAAAGGTGATGTTCGTGCTCGTCCGAAGGGTACCGAAAACTTTGACATGCCTACTGGAAAAGTCGAAGTTTACGGTAATGACATTGAAATACTAAATTCAAGCGATCCTTTACCTTTTCAACTTGAAGATAGTGATACAAGCGAACCTGTGCGTTTACGTCATCGTTATCTCGATTTACGAACAGATCGAATGCAAGCTAACCTCAGATTGAGACATAATCTCTTTTCTCAGATTAGGAAATTTCTTGAATTAAAAGATTTTACCGATATAGAGACACCCATCTTGACGCAATCAACGCCGGAGGGTGCGAGAGATTATCTCGTACCTAGTAGAGTTTACCCGGGCTCATTTTTTGCGTTACCGCAATCGCCTCAAATATTCAAGCAGTTATTGATGGTATCTGGACTAGAAAGATACTACCAAATAGCTCGTTGTTTTCGAGATGAAGATCTTCGAGCTGATCGGCAACCTGAATTTACGCAACTTGACGTTGAAATGTCGTTCGTGAATGAAGAGGATGTGATGGCACTTTCAGAAGATATGGTTAGGTCGGTCTTCAAATCAGTATTGGATACCGATCTACCATCGCCCTTTCCTCGTCTTTCATATCGGGACGCTATTAGTCGTTATGGTTCTGACAGACCCGATCTTCGAATTGACATGGAACTGGTGGAAATCTCTGATCTTATGCAGAATGTCGAATTTAAGGTTTTTTCTGAGCCAGCTAATGCGGATGGTTCTCGTGTAGTGGCATTAAGAGTGCCACAGGCAAGCAACCTTACAAGGCAACAAATTGATGAATATACGAGCTATGTTTCGCAATATGGAGCGCGGGGGCTCGCATACATAAAAGTAAATAATATGGACTCACTTCCAAAAGGACTACAGTCACCGATTCTAAAATTTCTGAATAATGATTCGATAAATAAATTAATTGAGAGGACTGGAGTCGAAAATGGAGATTTGATTTTTTTTGGCGCAGATAAAGAAACAATAGTTAATGATTCAATGGGAGCTTTACGAGTCCGTTTAGGTCAGGATCTCCAACGTGTGGAAGAAGCATGGAAACCTTTGTGGATATTAGACTTTCCGTTAATGGCATTTGATACTGTGACTTCGTCTTGGCATTCTGAGCATCATCCCTTTACGGCTCCGATGGACGATGACGTGCAATTTTTGAAACAGAGCCCAGATTTGGTTCGGGCCAGAGCATATGATATGGTTTTAAACGGTTCAGAAATTGGCGGTGGGTCGATACGAATTCATCGATCTGAATTACAGAAAAAAATATTTGAAGTGCTTGGAATTAGTGACGAAAAAGCTCGGGAGAAATTTGGTTTCTTGCTAGATGCCCTGAGTTTTGGTGCGCCTCCGCATGGTGGGATTGCATTTGGTCTTGATAGACTCGCGTCAATCATGTGCAAAGAGAACTCTATTCGCGAAGTCATCGCATTTCCCAAGACTCAGAAATCTGCTTGCTTAATGACTGAGGCGCCTAGCGCAATCGATAAGGAACAGCTTAATGAGCTTGGAATTTCTATTCAATCTGACTAAGTAATCTAGAAAAGTGAAATTTGGTTGAGATGGTTAAGGAATCTGTGGGAAGCATAAATTTTAAACGGCCGGAATCAATTCTTGTGGTTATTTATACAGTCGATGGACAATCATTATTGTTGAAGCGAGTTCGACCGATTTTCTGGCAATCAGTTACAGGTAGCCTTGAGTGGCATAACGAAACACCAGAAGATGCTGCAAGGCGTGAGGTTTTTGAAGAAACTGGAATTCAAGCAACGACTGGTTGGATTAACTGGCATATTACTAGATGTTTTCCTATAAATTTACAATACAGAGAAAAGTATGCTCCTGGAACTACTATCAACCATGAGCATATGTTTTCACTCCAATTGGATGAACCCTATCCCGTATACTTAAATTCTGATGAACATACTGCTAGTGAATGGTGTTCACTTATTTCAGCGAGGAAAAAAGTTGGGGGATGGACTAATCGACTTGCGATCGATCAAGTAATTGAACTAAATAAAGGCAATTCGAAAATACATTAGAATTCGAGGATTAAATGGGACGAATCAATGGCTGGGCATAGCAAATGGGCGAACATCCGTTTCCGAAAGGCGGCTGTTGACGCTAAGCGAGGTAAGTTGTTTACTAAGCTTATTCGTGAAATTACAGTGTCGGCAAGAAGTGGCGGTGGAGATGTATCGAGTAATCCTAGATTAAGAAGCGCTATTGACAAAGCTCTCGCATCCAATATGACTCGTGATACAGTGGATCGAGCAGTAAAACGTGGAACAGGAGAGATAGATGGTGTTACTTATGAAGAGGTGCGCTATGAAGGTTATGGCATTGGTGGCGTTGCGATTTTAGTAGAGTGCACTACTGACAATAGGAATCGAACGGTTAGCGAAGTTCGCCATGTATTTTCAAAACACGGAGGCAATCTTGGCACAGATGGTTCTGTAGTATATCTATTTGAAAAAATAGGTTTGTTTGGGTTTACGTCAGATATAGATGAAGAGGCCGTGATGGAGATTGCAGTTAACGCTGGTGCGGATGATATTGAGACTATGGACGATGGCAGTATCGAAGTTACAACGCAAACCATAAATTTTGAAAAAGTGTCCAAGGCGTTTCAAGATGCCGGGTTACAACCGGAATTATCTGAAATAGTGCAGCGAGCGACAACTGATTGTCCCTTAAACATTGAAGATTCCGACAAAGTCATGAGTCTTATTTCTGCGCTTGAAGAACTGGATGATGTTCAAGACGTTTTTACCAACGCCACTTTTCCCGAGGAATATGATCCTGTCTTATGACGGGTCAACACTATGACTTCCCTAAGAGTGCTTGGGATAGATCCTGGTTCTCGGATTACTGGTGTTGGTGTAGTTGAAGCAAATGGTACAGCATTACGTCATATATACAGCGCCTCTATCCGGGTTGGAGAAGGTGATTTCGGTTTTCGTCTTGCCGGAATTTACAAAGGTGTTAAGGATGTTATAGATGAATACTTGCCGGAAGAAATCGCGTTAGAAGATGTTTTTATGGCAAAAAATCCTAGGGCTGCCTTGATTCTGGGCCATGCTCGCGGAAGCGCATTCTTAGCGGGAGTTCACGCAGGAAGAGTGATTTCAGAATATAGCGCATTAGAAATTAAACGAGCAGTTGTGGGGACTGGTCGAGCAGCGAAGGAGCAGGTCCAACATATGGTTACAATGTTATTAGGACTAAAAAAATCGCCTTCGACTGACGCCGCGGATGCCTTAGCATGCGCAATTTGCCATATTCATGCCAGCGCTTTTGCAAAAAGAATGTCTATCGAGGGTAAATTAAAATGATTGGCCGCTTGGTTGGACGTTTGATACGTAAGCAGCCCCCTGCGCTTTTAATAGACGTTGAAGGGGTTGGATACGAGCTAGAGGCACCGATGACAGCATTCTATAGTCTTCCAGATTTGGAGCAGGAGGTCATAGTTCACACCCATTTAGTTATTCGTGATGATGCCCACTTACTTTTTGGGTTTACCGATATTGAACAGCGCGATCTATTCCGTCTTTTGTTAACAGTGAGCAAGGTTGGACCACGGGTAGGGTTGGCAATACTATCTGGCCTGACCACTGAGGATTTAGTTTCTTGTATTAGTGTAGGCAATGTCGATCAACTCACTAGGATACCGGGAGTTGGAAGAAAAACGGCAGAGCGATTAATTATAGATCTTCGGGACAAATTAGAAGCATTTGAGAATGAAGTTAGCTCACTGCCAAGTAAGGTTCCTACTCCTGAACAGGATGCGGTTAGTGTATTGCTAAAGTTTGGCTATAAACGTAACGAAGCAATTCGTGCGGTGAGAGAATCTAATGAAAAAAGTGGTTCAACTGATGAACTGATTAAAGACGCTCTTTACAATCTTACGAAAGGTGGTTGAGCATGAATGATAGAATTATAAATTCGACCGATGAAAATGATAATCATGAAGATCGCCGAATTGATCGAAGTTTAAGACCAATAGTAATGGCCGATTTTATTGGTCAGACCAGGACTAAAAAGCAGCTTGAGATTTTTATTGAAGCAGCCAAGGGCAGAAGAGAGCCGCTTGATCATGTTCTAGTATTTGGCCCTCCCGGACTAGGTAAAACTACACTTGCCCATATTTTAGCTTATGAAATGGGTGTTCAGTTGCGTCAGACTTCGGGCCCTGTCCTCGAAAAAGCTGGTGATCTAGCCGCAATACTCACTAATTTAGAAGAGAACGATGTGTTGTTTGTGGATGAAATTCATCGGCTGAGCACCGTGGTGGAAGAAATTTTGTATCCCGCCCTGGAAGATTTTGAGCTAGATATTGTAATCGGCGAAGGCCCTTCTGCCAGGTCGATTAAATTAAATCTACCCCCATTCACTTTGGTTGGCGCAACAACTCGAGCAGGGCTATTAACATCCCCTTTACGCGATCGATTTGGTATCACCCAACGGCTCGAGTTCTATAATGCTGAAGAGTTAGCAGAAATCGTTGAGCGTTCAGCAAAAATTTTGGCCGTCTCATGCGATAAAAAGGGTATAAGTGCTATTTCTCGCCGCGCTCGTGGCACACCTAGAATTGCTAACCGACTTTTGCGACGTGTAAGAGATTTCGCTGAGGTTCGTTCGAACGGCCAAATAACACAGCGAGTAGCTGAAGATGCGTTGGATATTTTAGAAGTTGACGAATTTGGTTTAGATGTTTTAGATCGACAGTTTTTGCTCGCTGTTATGGAAAAATTTAATGGAGGGCCGGTTGGAATAGAAAGCCTATCTGCCGCAATTGGCGAAGAGCGTGGCACGTTAGAAGATATGGTTGAGCCATTTTTGATTCAATCAGGATTTTTAACCAGAACCTCCCGGGGTCGCATAGCTACGGTTCGAGCGTTTAATCATTTTGGGCTGAAACCACCTGCCGATTTTCAAGGCCAGAGTGAGATATTTGATTAGACTCATTACAATGAACTTTTATTTATTTGCCTTGATCAGACAATTTAACAAAAAAATCATCATGTTTCAGCCACAAAAAGAACAGAATTATAAGTTACCCTTTAAGTCGAGTAGATCACTGTCTAGTTTGGACAACTTAATATGACTAAAAGTGTGAATCTTTTCCAGTGGCCAGTGCGTGTTTATTTTGAGGACGTTGATTCTGGTGGGATTGTTTATTATGCAAATTATCTGAAATTTATGGAGCGCGCTCGTACCGAATGGCTGAGAGCCGATGGGCTGGATGTTGCTGAGCTTGTAGAGAAAGATCGCATTTTATTTGTCGTGAAATCGCTTGAAATGGAATATAGTCACCCAGCACGATTAAGTGATTTGCTTAGCGTGTCTATAGTTTTAGAGGAGATTGGTCGAGCCAGTCTCGATCTTTTTCAAGAAATAACATACGATAAACGGATCTTATGTTCAGGGAGGTTGCGCTTAGCTTGCCTATATGCAGATACTCTACGACCGAGACGTATTCCTGAAGAGATTATTAGAAGCCTAAAAAGTAATATACTATGAACGAAACATCTACCTTGATTATTGCGAATGAATCCTTATCTCTTTTAGATCTAATAATAGACGCCAGTTTGTTAGTGCAGCTTGTAATGCTCATTTTGGTGTTGGCATCAGTTTTATCCTGGACTGTAATATTTTCCAAAGCTTCTGCTTTTAAAAAGCTGCGTCAGGAAGCTGATCGGTTTGATGAAATTTACTATTCGGGAAATATTGATCTGCATGATTTTTGGCAGGACTTGTCAGCAGACTCGGGTGAATCAATGGGAATGGCAAGTATTTTTGTCAAGGGTTATGGCGAGCATCACCGATTAACTGGAAGTGGACAAATCAATAAAGATGATCTCGTTGATGGTGTCCACAGAGTAATGCGTGTCTCCTTGAGCAGAGAGATTGAAGAATTAGAATCTCGCCTCTCTTTTTTGGCGACAGTAGGATCTACAAGCCCATACGTTGGTTTGTTCGGTACCGTTTGGGGAATTATGAATTCATTTAGATCCCTAGGTGCGATGCAAAGTGTTTCTATCGCAACCGTTGCTCCTGGTATTTCAGAAGCACTCATTGCCACGGCTATGGGTCTCTTTGCGGCGATTCCCGCCGTAATATTTTATAACCGGTTTTCTAACGATTCAGAGAAATTAATTGCACGTTATGAGATTTTTATGGAAGAGTTTTTAAGTATTGTCAGCCGTCATGCACTAACTCGCCGAAGAAGTAAAACCACAGGTAAATAAACTGGAACAAGAATTTTAATATTTATATCATGGCTATAAGGTATCATCGAAAACGTCGTCAATTGAGTGAGATAAACGTTGTTCCCTACATTGATGTAATGTTGGTTCTGCTCGTTATTTTTATGGTAACAGCACCTTTGCTGATGGAGGGGGTGCAAGTTGATCTTCCAAATGTTGATGCCCGACCAGTAACTGAAGATAGCGATGAGCCCTTTGTAGTGCATGTTGATAGCAAGGGTCAATATTTCCTTAACGATAGCACAGTTTCTATCTCTGAACTAAATGAAATACGAATTAAAGCTGCAGCTGTTTTGCGAAATAATCCAGAAACTCCATTTATGGTACGAGGTGATCGAAATGTTAGTTATGATTCGGTGGTACAAGCGATGGTGCTTTTGCAGAAAGCGGGTGTTGCTAGCGTAGGGCTAGTGACAGATTCATCAAGCCCATAGAATTCTTGTCTCATTCTATCCGTTCCATGACTCTTTGGACGCGCGCATTTTTTTTCGCGTTCTTGGTACATATTTTTTTTGGACTTATGGTTGGAATTGGGTTACGTTTTGAATCTAAAGCGGTTAAAGCAAGTGAGGTAATTCCTGTTCAAGCGATTGTGATTGACCAAGCATCAATAAATCGGGAAAAGGCCAGACAGGCAGAGCTGGAACGAAATAGAGAAGTAGAAGAAAAAAGAAAGATTGAAGAAAAAAAGGCCAGACAGGCGGAAGTTCGACGTCAATCCGAACTGAAAAAGCGGCAAGAAGTTGAACGACAACGTAAAGAAGCGGAAGCCAAACGCCTGGCTGAGGAGAAGAAAAAGAAAGAAGCGGAAGCCAAACGCCTGGCTGAGGAGAAGAAAAAGAAAGAAGCGGAAG
>CAYFJI010000013.1:0-7852 GCA_964343365.1 uncultured Acidiferrobacteraceae bacterium | reverse complement strand
CCAAACGCCTGGCTGAGGAGAAGAAAAAGAAAGAAGCGGAGGAGGCAAGAAGAAAAGAAGAGGAGTCAGCTATTGATGCTTTAACAGCAATAACAGATGCGATTATCACTGAAGTCAGGCAAAATTGGGTTGTACGTAAACGTGATCAGGAAGGCTTAATGGCAATTATAGAAGTTAGTGTTAAACGTGATGGAACAGTCATTTCGGCAAAAATTCACAAAAGTAGTAATGACCTCGGTTTTGATAGCTCGGTGTTAGCTGCTGTGCAAAAAGCTTCACCATTGCCGTTTCCGAAAAATCCAAAATATTATGAGTATATTAAAGTGTTTCGGATCAAATATAACCAAGAGCCAGAGTATTAATTGAAATGCTGAAAAGGTATACCTCATTATTATTTTTTTGTTTTATATACTTAGTTTTACCGATGCGTGCTGGCGCAGTCGTAACCATCGAGGTTACAGGGGGGGTGGAAGCAGGAATTCCGATCGCGGTTGTGCCTTTTGAATGGATAGGTAATGGCATGCCGCCGGAAGATTTTCGAAATATTATTGCATCAAATCTTAATCGATCAGGTCGTTTTGACGTTTTGCCTGTCGAAGATTATTTGAGTCGTCCTAGTAATGTAGAGGAGGTTCGTTACAAAGATTGGCGACTAATTAAGGCGGAAGCTCTTGTCGTCGGGAACATAAGACCACTAAGAAACAATCGGTTTGAAGTTAGAGTTCTTTTGTTTGATGTATTTTCTGAAAAACGTCTTACTGGTATTAAACTCATATTTGACTCCAAAACATTTAGGAAAAACGCACATGTTATAAGTGATAAGATTTATTTCGAACTGTTAGGAAAGGAAGGTGCATTTGATAGTCGAATAGCATATGTAACCGTCGAGCAAATAGCCAGTAAAGGTACAATTCATAGATTAATGGTGGCAGATGCAGACGGCCATAATCCTCGACAGATTGTTGAGTCTTCGGATCCAATCCTCTCTCCATCCTGGTCACCTAACGGTCGCTATTTGGCTTATGTGTCATTCGAAAATGCAAAAGAGGATGTGACTACAAAATTAATCGTGCAGGACATTTTTTCTGGGAAACGAGAAAAACTTTATGAAGCAGAAGGAACTAACCAAGCTCCATCATGGTCACCAGATGGAAAAAAACTGGCCGCATCGTTGTCTATTGATGGAAATTCTGAAATAGTGGTAATTGATCTAAAAAGTCGGAGGTTACAGCGTATTACCAACAACGCTGCTATAGACACCTCTCCAGCTTGGGCGCCAAATAGTCGATCCCTTGTGTTTACATCGGATCGAAGTGGCAGACCGCAAATATATAGGGTTCCAGCTACCGGTGGTAAGGCGGTTCGAATCACTTTCGATGGACGGGAAAATTTGCGTCCTTCCTATAGTCCCGATGGGAAAAATCTATTAATGGTTACAAAAGCAAGAAACGGGCACCAGATTGGTGTATTCTCTATGTCTGACAAGAACTTAAGAATTTTAACCAGTGGCCCATTTGATGAATCACCGACATTTGCACCAAATGGTAGCATGATATTGTACGCAACGAAGCGAGGTGGTCGCCAAGTTATGGAGATTGTTTCTGTTTATGGCGGGGCGCGAGAGGTGCTCGGATTTCCGGGGGGTTCTATGCAGTCACCGGCATGGTCGCCCTTAAACCAATAGTTGTAAGGAGAAAATATAATGCAAAAGATTATAACCTTATCTCTGATTATGCTTTTTGGAATCACGTTAAGTGCTTGCCAAAGTCAACCGAAAAAGGATGAGATTGCGGAGGTGGAAGAATGGAACCCAACGGGTCTAGGTATTGATGCTGAAGACGATTCGACTCTCACTGTTTCTGGTTTATCAGATGATGATGTCGGCGATACTTTAACGGGAATAATTAGTGATGAAGAGTTTAGCGATTTTCTGAATAAGCGTGTTGTCTATTTCGAATACGACAGTAACGAATTAACTCCAGAAGCTATGATGATTGTTGAAGCGCATGCCGAATATCTTTCTAGCAATACTGGAATGGCTTTGGTGTTAGAAGGCCATGCTGATGAGCGTGGAACCCGAGAATATAATTTAGCACTTGGTGAAAGTCGGGCCAAAGCAGTAGCAGGAGTATTTATTGCGTTAGGTCTAAGTGAGGATGCGATTCGTATTATCTCCTACGGGGAAGAGCGCCCCGTTGATATGGAGCAAACTGAAGATGCTTGGTCAGTAAACCGGCGAGTGGAGATTCTTTATTAAGTGCCAGATTTATAAAAACTAAAGCAGCATTAATTTTACTCAAGGTTATTAGCGCTTATGTTTTCTGCTTCGTTAGTTAGAGTTTTGTCTAGAGTCTCTGAACGGATAACAGTTCGAATGTTGCGCTTTTTTACTATTGGTTTTTTGTTTTTTTATGTACCAACACCAATAGTTTTGGCGGATTGCCCGTCTGGCACTCGGAATAATTATAAAGGCGAATGTATAACTGTCGAGTATCAGACAGATAATGCGCGTTCTACCGTAGAAAATCAAAAAAAATGGGTTGAACCAACTGGTGAGATAAATAAAGTAGAGCAGTCTGCTGAGCAGACCTCGCAGTCTAGAAATACCATCTCAGATAGCACCATTTCTGAATCAGCTCCTGACGTAGAAGTTGAGGAAGTTGCAATTGATACCAACAATAATTCATCAGCTCCTGACGTAGAAGTTGAGGAAGTTTCAATTGATACCAACAATAATTCATCAGCTCCTGACGTTGAAAAAGACGAAATTATTCGTACCGATAACATCGGCACCATCCAAACGATTTCCTTGATTCAAGAGCTTAGAGAGGAAATTCAGGAATTGCTAAATCGCATAGAACTTCAGCGCTATGAATTAGAAAAATTGCGGGCAAGACAAATTGATTTATATCAGGATCTTGATAATAGGGTGCGTACGCAAGAGCGCTTAACGCTTGCTGTTCCATCTCCAGAAATGCCATCGGTCGATGCAATTGTAAATAGAGCCACCGAAGCCGATGCCGTGGTTGATGTACCATCTCCTCTTATTGTTGAAGAAAATATTGAAGAGCTAGTCGAAGATCGCTCTAGCGGTATAAATAACTCACCAAATCCTATTGTCACTGGGGATGTGGATGGCAACGAGAATATAGTTAAAGACGTTGCGATGAGATCACCAGCTTTTGAAGAAAATAAAGAGACAGTGGTTACTGAAATCATTGAGCCAGTTATTTTTGCGAAAACAGTCGAGACTGCAATCGAGACCAATCAAGAGTCTTCTCAACAGGTCACCGCTACATCTTGGATAAAAAGTAGTAAAATGCCGGATCTGATTGCAATAGATGACTTGTCTGAGGAAGAGCACTTGTCAGTCATGCTTGGTCCTGAGAAAAATGACCCAACCGAATGGGCTACAAGTTTTTCGGAACAATTAACTCCAACTCCTTCTCGAATAGTGAGCGATGTTGCTAAAAAAGATAATACGATAGAAAAATCGTCAAACTCATCGCAAGCCTCAAATTTGGCTGATGCTTCAGACAACACTGCTACAAAAACTGAAGCGAATGGTAAAGGCTCGATTAATTCAACAACGCAAAGTGCTGAGGTACAAAAAAAATCAGATGAGGGATCAGTTGTTCTATCGACAACGGTATCACTGGGAGAGCAAGAAGCCTATGATCAAGCTTTTAATATGCTTAAGCAAAGTCGTTACGAAGAGGCTGCTCTTGAATTTGCGAATTTCTTGCGATATTACAAAAATAGCCAGTTAACAGACGATGCTTGGTACTGGATGGCAGAAGCCTACTATGTTTCTCAGGATTTTGATCAAGCACTAAGAGCATTTCAGACAGTGGTGACCTATTTCTCTAATAGTCCAAGAATTCCAGCATCACGCTTAAAGATTGGTTATATTCAATACGAAATTTCCGATTACCAAAATGCGCGCGATACTTTAAAAACATTATTAGAAGATTTTCCTGCGCATAGAGTTGCCGTTTCGGCCGAGGCCAGATTAAGAAAGATGGATCGTGAAAATAGATGAAGTGTCTTGTTTGACTTAAAAAAGAGTAAAACCTTTGTAGAATATGGATAGTATTATAAGTTTTTATATTCTCTATCAATCAACTGAATTTTGATGATTGACTTTGGATGTAATTGCTATTGTGGGTACCGATAGATTAAATGCCTATCCTTTTTATTTTATCTCTAGGTGATGTTTTGCACTATAGCGTGGTACGAAGATCCGATGCATAAGGGAGCATTAGCCTTAATCGGTAATACCCCTGTTATTAAGCTTCAAACAGTTGTCCCAAAAAATGGAGTAGAAATTTGGCTCAAGTACGAACCAAATAATCCGACCGGATCATATAAAGATCGAATGGCTTTTTCGGTTCTAAAAAACGCTATGGATCGAGGTGATCTAAACCCTGGAGACACTGTAGTTGAATACACAGGAGGCAGTAGCGGGTCATCCCTTGCTTTTGTGTCTTCTGTACTAGGGCTTAAGTTTGTTGCTGTTTTTTCTGACGCTTTTTCTAAAAGTAAACAACAAACAATGGAAGCGTTTGGCACTCAAATAGTAATTGAAAAGAGCTGGGGAAAAGGAATAACACCAGGGCTATTACAACGGATGAAAAAAAGAGCAATGCACTTATGTGATGATCTGAATGCATATTATGTCAACCAGTTTGGGTCTCCTGATGTCATACTAGGATATCAACCGATGGGTCGAGAAATAGCCGAGGTACTTGGGAAGAACATTGATACGTTTTGTGCTGCAGTAGGAACTGCTGGCGCGCTTATGGGAACCTGGCAAGGATTAGCTGAAACTTGTTCAAAGACAAATGTCATCGCGCTTGAACCTACACAGTCGCCACTATTAACAACAGGAAAAGGTGGCGCACATCGCGTTGAAGGAATTGGAGTCGGTTTTTACCCCCCCTTTCTTGACAGCACCGTTCTAACTGATATTCGCGCGGTGGATCAGGAAGAAGGATTTGCAATGTGTCAGCGACTAGCAAAAGAGGAAGGTATATTCTGTGGGGGCTCGACAGGACTTAATGTCGTTGGCGCCATCGCACTATCAAAAGATATGAAGCCAGGTCAAAAAATAGTGACCTTAGCATGTGATAGTGGTTTGAAGTATCTTGGAGGGCATATATATTCTTGAAATATGGGTATAGTAATACCTTCAGACTACTTGCTTACCTCAGACCTCTGACATTTTATAGCTTCTCATTAAGTCATCTGAGCGGTTATCTCACGTTGTCGGTACTGCTCCGTACCTATTGGATCTTTCCGTACCTTTTCGGCAACACCATATTACTAAGATAATTTCTCCAACCACGGGAATGAAATCCAACAAAAGCCACCAGCCGCTGCGATTAATATCATGAAGGCGTCTCACTGCAACTGCAACCGAGGGAATCACTGTTGCGACAATAAATATTAAAAGAATAGGTATGAATCGCATAATTACTAACGAGGTAACTAAAACGAACAATATCCAATACCAATATTCGGATCTACTGGAGCGACTTTTAAAGTCGAAGTATTTATTGAATCCCAACTTAATCGATTCGATTATGCTCATAATAGACCGAACACTTTTCAGCTTTAAGTGTCAAAGACTTCATTTGGTTGAGTAACTGATCTATAGCTGAAAAGATTTAACTCAATAAAAAGTTTTGTCTTCTTGGCTTCTAATCATTATTTTATAGTATTGGTTTAGATAATTTTGTCGATCGGTTCTTTTCCCTCAAAAAACTTACTAAGGTTGTCAAGCACTCTCATGCCCATCGCTTCACGTGTCTCTGTAGTAGCGCTTCCAAGATGCGGTAATAAAACAACATTTTCCATCGAAACAAGCGCATTACTAATTTTTGGTTCACGTTCATAAACATCAAGCGCCGCTCCTGCAATTTCCTGATTAACTAAAGCAGTGACCAACGCGTTTTCATCAATCACATCACCTCGGGCTGTATTAATTAAAAATGCGTGCGGTTGCATCATTGAAATAGCTTCTTGGTCGATTAGATGATGTGTTGCTTTACCGCCAGGACAATGGATAGAAACAAAATCAGCTTTTGATAATACTTCTTTGATACTCGAGCAGGCAAATGCAGGAAGATCACCTAGGATCTTACTTTCTGGTGGTGTTGGATCGTAAAACAAAACGTTCATGTCAAAACCGAGGATAGCTCTTTTTGCAACAGCTCTTGCAATACGACCCATACCAATCAATCCAAGAGTTTTTCCACTCACTCGAGTGGCCATCATATGGGTTGGTCGCCACCCAGACCAATCACCATTTCGCAGGTGACGCTCGCCTTCGCCGATTTTACGAGCCATTGTTAATAATAAAGCCATTGCCAAATCTGCAGTGCAATCAGTGAGCACTTCAGGTGTATTGGTCACGGTGAGGCCGGCATTAGCGGCAGCATCAAGATCAATGTGGTTAAATCCTACACCATAACTTGCTAGTATTTTTGCCCTAATTGGTCTTATATTTAATACCTCTTCGGTTATTTTATCCGATACCGTAGGTAAAACTGCGTCCGCAGTCTGTAAGGCATGTTGGAGCTCATGCTTGCTCATAGGTTCATCTTGAAGATTGAGCTTGGTGTCAAAGATGCCTGATAATTTCTCTTCAACCTTAGATGGCCATCGACGGGTTACAATCACTTTTGGTTTATTCATAATATTTTTTATAACTTGTTGTTGACGGGTAATTATGTTTGGGGTTGATTCGGCGGTATATCTTAACGCAAAATTATAACAACCACGTGAAGTCTTGCATGATTCACCCATAATATCTAAAAAACATAGCGTTAGCAGATTTTCTACCTCTCTAGGATTTTGATTTTATGTTGTGAGATTACCTTGACAATATACTGCAAGACAATTTATACCAATGTTAGGACTGATCATTTATGAGAGTGATATGAAAACAAACCCCAGCAGTAGAATTCCAGTAAATATGTATTTCGAAGATGTAAAGGTTGGTCAAGAGTTGTCAACAGAATCGCATTGCATTAGCGAGAGTGATATCTTTACCTTTGCGAAGGTTACTAGAGATCAACACCCATTGCATACTGACCCCGAATATTGCAAGCAAACTGAATTTGGAAAACCTATCGCACATGGCCTTTTTGGTTTATCTTTAATGGAGGGTTTAAAAGCGGAGACTCAAATTTATGAGCAGACCTCAATTGCATCCCTCGGGTGGGATAAAGTCCGATTTCTAAAGCCCCTTTTTGCTGATCAAAGGGTGTATGTTGTTTTCAAGTTCACAGACAAGAGATTGAGCCGAAAGCCTCATAGGGGCGTGGTAACGGAAGAAGTTAAACTCATGACCGACGATGGCGAGATTTTGGTAGAGGGTTTGCATATTACATTGCTCAAGTGCAGATTTTCTAAGGACAATTGAGGCAAGCTTATAGTTACAATATAATCTTTCGATACAATGTTGCTGAATTCGAAAAACCACTTTATACCGATGGCTTAGGAATAAGGGGAAATTGAAATGGAGATAGGAGTAACTAACCTAGCCAATCAGCTACTATTGATTGTTGGCGACTACGTTTTAGATATTGTTGGTGCTGTATTTCTTTTGGTAGTAGGGTGGTTGGTTGCTGGGTGGGTCCATCGATATACCCAGAAGCTGCTACGACGTGTTCCGAGGATTGACGAGACTCTTCGATCCTTCCTAACTCATCTTGTTCGTTACTCTATCCTTGTTTTGGTTATTGTCGCGGTCCTTGCACAGTTTGGTGTCCAAACTACAAGCATCATAGCGGTGCTTGGAGCAGCTGGCTTAGCTGTAGGTTTAGCATTACAAGGAACACTATCA
>CAYFJI010000012.1:0-27691 GCA_964343365.1 uncultured Acidiferrobacteraceae bacterium | reverse complement strand
CATTGTATAGGGAGATACGACCACTTCATCACCGTATCCGATCTCTAGCGCTCCGACAGCGGCGTAAAGACATGAAGTAGCACTATTTAGTGATATAGAATGATCAACTCCATAATATTCAGACCATTCTTGCTCAAGCGCCCTTACTTCTGGACCACCATAAAAAGAAAAAGGTTTGTCGGGTTCGTGCGATCCTTCAAATAGAGATAAATTCCCTGAATCCATTACACGTATGACTGCATCCCGTTCTTCTTTACCAGTGGTAATATTTTCTTTCCACTTGGTTGTCCGAATAGGTGGGCCTCCATTGAGGGCTAACTCATTGCGCGTAAGATCAAGCATTTTTTTCTGTTAACCCCCAAATCACGTGCATGGTGCTCTCTACGTCTTGCAGTAGATGATTTGTCAAATCTATTTTATTGTCGTCACGCAAATACTTATCCATAACATTTACGGCCTCATCAATCGGGCAAATTACATTGCCTTCTATATCTATTTTTTCAGGCATTAAGATTTTCTCGCCTAGCGCATTGGATACTGATTTTTTCCAAACTAACTGTTCCTCGAAATTACTTATTCGGAGACTTCCATTGGAAAATTTAAAATCACAGTCAAAAACTTGATAGTATTCTTCCGAAAAGCCATGAAACCACACTGGCGCCCCACCATTGCATGTCTCAAATCTAGCGGAGTAAGTTGGATCATTGGATTGAGGCCCAGACCATGATTCAAAAATTTTTCCATTTATTAACGGTTCATCAAATAAGAAATGTACTACATCGACACCATGAACTCCATTATGTATCCAGCCTCCATAATAGTAGATATCAGATCGAACTAAGAAGCCAAATCGGCCGCTTCTATAATTTTCCTTAATCCATTTATACCAAGTATGATAACGGCGACTCATGTTCACGACTATGGAAACATTATTACTTTCTGACTGCTCGAGCATTTTTGATAATTCGGTTCGATTCTCACAGACTGGTTTTTCTAAGAAAATTAATTTTAAATGACTTCCACTACTAGAAAATATTGTCATTGTAATATCATAATGCGTGTTATCTGGAGTGCATATACATACTATATGAGGCTTCGTTTTTTTTATAATTTGATCAATCTCGACGCCATATTCATTTACGCCATATCTTTTCGAAAATTGGCGGGCGCGAGTCAATTCTTTGTCAATACATCCTACTATCTCGAATGATTGATGACTATGAAATGCCATTCCGTGGCTATATGATACAGGTAAACTAAATTCTTCATACAGACCACCAATGGTTCCACATCCAACAATAACAACACGGTACTTAGCATTCATCACGAAACTCTTTCCATCTTCTGTGTTCTGATCGATTTATCGCTAACAAATCAGGATGTTCATTGAGATAAGTAATCATTTCTGCCAACGAAAAATGCTCTACCCCCAGATTAGAAAAATGATCAATAACTTCCGAAATAACCTTTAAATCATTAATAGTATCAACCTCAAGATACATATCTGGAAAAAAATAGTGGGTAGGCGCGCTAAGATTACATACATTGTACATAGCGTTTTTTGTTATATGAACCCCGACATGCTCTCTCATGGGGTCATCATTTCTCACGCGTCGATTCACATCGATCAATAATGATCCCCGATGTACTACAGCTTCTTGGCCGGGTGGATAAGTCGTTTTAAGAGAATTACAAACGCAATCGTAGTGGGGCTGCATTTTTAAATAGAAGCCAATTAATTCATCTATGATATGAGGATCAATTAACGGACAATCACCATATAACTCTACGTGAGTATCAATTTCATATTTTTCAATTAATCCAGCCACTCGCCCCAATACATCATGCTCACTTCCGCGAAAACATTTAATCTCATTCTGGTCACAATATTCTTCCAACAAATCATCTTCTGGACTAGTAGATGTTGCCACTACAATATCATCCAACAATCTTGACTTTTTTAATCTAGAGATCTGCCAACCAAGCAAGGGTTTGCCAGCTACCATCCTCAATGTTTTTCCAGGCAATCTGGTTGAATTCATTCTGGCCTGAATAGAGCCTACAATGCTCATAATTCTCAAACCTTATCTATCATTTAGCGAGCAACCAAATTCTTTTAGAATCTTTGACATGGAGCCTGCAAATCGATCCCCAACTAAGTTGTTATCAATAATTTTTTTACCGGCAATGATAGATTCCAGATCACCTCGACTGGAAACTAACTTAGTCACGCCCAGCTGGTTACCAATAAATGGCATTAATTGATTAGGCCGATAACTTACAACATCTCTTCTTGTCTTTGCTGCCTCAATCAAAAGCATCGATCCCATTCCTATAACAAACTCGGCGGTTTCCAATAACTTTTCTGTATTACAATCCTTTATAACAATCAATTCATTTTTTTCATTCGCGGCATGTATTTCATCATACTTGTCTTGTCTTTCTTCAGGATGGAGTTTAACGACTATCCTTGCTCCTTTTGGCGCTAAATCTAATATATCATTCAAAACTTTGTATTCATCAAATCCAGGATAATCAGCACTATCTGTCGGAAAAGCTGAAGCTAATTCTTCGGAAATATATACAATCGAACCTAGTCCCAAAAGATCGTCATATTTGTCAGATGTTTGAGAGTTAGTAATATCTCCAGCTGAGATCGCTTTTTCTTCCAATATTGGATTACCAACAATAATTGCTAATTCAACTGGTATGTCAGCAGCTTCTAATTGCTGCCAAGCGTACTCATCATTTAAAAATATTTTATCAGGCAACACTTTTTCGTTTTCCAAGAAAAAACGATCTTCCATGAAAGTCCAATGATCAACTATAGCTATCGTTGGTATTCCATTAACTTTCCCCCATCGTATTAGATCCTTATCTATCCCTTTACCCTTATGTGTCCCTGTCACAATCAGATCAGCTTTCTCATTCGTGAAATTACTCTCTCGAATACATCCAATACCATGTTTGTGAAAAATAGGCTCCGACAATTTTGATGCATAAATACGGTAAGGAATATCGACACTCTTTGCAATACGAGCAATGTATTCTGCTGGGCCAGCATCACTTGCACTAAAAATTAACCGGTGCGAAATTTCTGGGATCCTCTCAATTATTGAGTACTTTTCGAGCAAGATACATTCTTGATATATCACATCGACAGGCGCATTGATAAGTTTAGCCAATCGTCCAACAGACACAGTTCCATCCATATAAAAAAGTAACTTCATTCTCACGTCTAGCACCTGATCGGGCTTCATCCCAGGATTAAGACTAGCACCATCCTCTGGATACAATCCAAATTTCGCTAGCATTACCTCGCCGTTGGGATACCTGTTCCTGAAAACAATATCTCCATCTAAACGATTTACCGCTTGTTGGTAGTAATACAGGCTCTCGCATATGTATCGTCCTTTTACGAAATTTAAATTATCAAGTGAAGTATGATAGTAATCATATTCATAGTATTTATCTTTTGTTATAGACGCGACATTGATTCGAAATCCAATAGACGAGTACTGACGCTCATCACTTCCATGGAAATCATAGGGATATGACAAAATTTCCTTATTATTCTCTTCAAAAATATCTTCGATCATTGAATTGATAGGATGACTAGAATCATATGATTTTTTATACCCGATAGGACCTGGCCCTCCCACAGTAGTAATAACAAAACCAGCGTCAATATCTTTCATCACCTCTTCATTTTCCGCGCAGTAAGTTATAGCACCAATAGTTTCTGGAACAAATATAACTCTCCATGTGTGATTAGGTGTTTCATTAGCTAGGATATTTCTTGCCAAGAATGCAGTAAGAACGGGGCCACTTAAATTATCATTAGCTAAAGATGGATGACAAATATATGTCGATATTAATATTTCTTGATCTGTTTTTCCTGGAATTATCAATTCACCAATTGTAAGAGAGCCAGCGCTATCGAAATCTGCATCTATGTAAACATGTAATTGTTTAGCTGCCCGCAGTGCATCATATTGTCTTTTGTTTACACAAAAACCCCAGTCTTTCTTATAGTAAGAAGTTCGATAGGGAATGGCTTCCGGAAGTTCTGGAAGATAATGCAGTTTTTCTTTAAGTTGATCAAAATCAATTTTTCTATTTATTGCCACACTATATCCCATCACATGCAAATTTGAATCGTTTATATCGACAAGGATATTTCCATTCTCATCTTTGATCCATGCTTCCCGAAGATTCCACTCGTCGGGTATAGTCCAGCCGTAAACTTCCTTGCCTGACTCAAACTCTAGAATATTAATCGGAATTAACTCTTGAAGAATACGAAGAGTCTCCCTGTTTCCGTTCCCAGTAATACTTCGAGCAAGCGGAAACAAACGAACTAAGTAATCGTCAATTTCATTTGCGATCGAGTAATCAATCATTCCAGCATCTCCCACTTCAATACTGCATCTTTTTCTATTTCCGAGATTGCTTTTTTTTCAACTACTGATTCTATGTACTTTGGACTAATTCCATTCCCTGGTCGCTTCCAAGTTAAATTCTCTCTCAGAATTTTTTCTCCTGCATCTATTTTGCACGAGGCAACGAGACTTCTGCGCGCATGTTTCCTTGACATTTCTTCGCCAGGAAGCGATATAACCTCATCCGTTCCAAGAACCAATTCAACATAATTAATATTCCTAAAAAACAACTCTAGATCATGTTTATCCATTGCATGATAATGATCGTTCCCTGGGAGGGTCTTGTCATGAGTAAAATGCTTTTCTAATATCACTGCGCCCAACAATGTTGCTAATTCTAAGCTCTTCATATTTTGTGGCATAGTGTGGTCAGAATAACCGATTAGTTTGTCAGGAAATTCCTTTTTCAGACCCCTAATCATTCCTAGGTTTGCGGAGGAATCATCAGTGGGATATTGCAATATACAATGCAACAAAGCGACTGAAACATTGTGCGATTCGATCCAACTAACGCCGTCATGGATTTCAGATAAATCAGCTGCTCCCGTAGAAAGGACGATAGGCTTACCGCGACTAGCAATAAATTCAATAAATGGCTTATTGGTAATATCGGATGATGAAATCTTAAAAACTTCCATCAAATCATCTAGAAATACGACAGCCTCTACATCAAACGGAGTACTTAGGAATTCAATAGATTCATCATCGCAGCGCTTTTTTAGTTGCTCAAATTCCTTCTTCCAAAATTTGTCGTATTTTCCAAATAATTCAAATTGACTACGGGTAGGTTCCTTAGTCACATCCCAATAAGCTGGCGACTCTCTTGATGCTAAAGTTTCGGCCTTATATGTTTGGAATTTAATCGCATCTGCTCCCGCCTCTGCAGCTTCTGCTATTAAACGATGTGCGATATCCATATTTCCCTCATGATTAACTCCTGCTTCTGCGATAACGTAAGGACGACATGGAGATCTATCTATTACATCTGACGGGCTCTCAAACAACCTTTTTAATTTCATAGATAAGGCTCTCAGTTATTGAATAAATTTTTCAAAATTTCCAA
This sequence comes from uncultured Acidiferrobacteraceae bacterium, assembly GCA_964343365.1. Taxonomy (GTDB): domain Bacteria; phylum Pseudomonadota; class Gammaproteobacteria; order Arenicellales; family UBA868; genus CAJXWH01. Next base: position 22,186 of record CAYFJI010000012.1, on the reverse strand, counting down.
AAACTTACTTTTTTTAAATTTCATTTTACCGATTAAGTATTTCATCAACCATTTTGAGAATTTTCGTCTTATTTTCGTCAAAATTATAAGGCTGCATCTTTTCATAAAGTTCTTTTCGATAACTATTTTTAGTTACTAATTTCTCTAATTCTGATTGGACAACTTTTTGCGAACCTTGTCCATCATATATACCAACATTTATAAATCCATTATTTTTGGTTGAAAATAAATGGGTATTTTCTCGCTCGTGCTGCGAAACAACGATGGCGGGTATATTCATATGTGCTAACTCATAGACAGTTCGACCATTAGATGTTATCCCGAGTTGCACTTTCTCCATTAGACTAGAAATTACTCCAGTATCGTGCGTTAATGAAACATTTTTCATACACTCAACATCTAAATGAAGTTGATCATAATCTTTATACCCGGGGCCAGTCACAACATAGATGAAAATATTATTGTTGGCACAAAAATCGTAAACTGTTTCGAGAATTTTGCGAGTAAGATTGATCTGATCTGTCCCGCCAAAAGTCAATAATAATCCTGTAACTGTATCTTTGTAAGAGACTGGTGTAGCATCATTAAATTCATCTCTAACAAAAAAATAGTCATGCCCCCAAACAATTTTATCTCCAGCAATCTGGGAAAAATCATAGAGTTCATTTATAGTGAGATCACTTTCAGCCGCCCCACTTCCAAGATCTTCAAAATTTATAACCCTGATAGCATGTTTTTTTAACTCTCTAATTTCATATGCACTAGTTGAAAGCATATCGTTTATAACTAGATCAGGTTTTAATTGTATAACTTTCTCCAAAATCTCATCACTATCATAGGACTCAAACCAATAATCATATCCAGCAAGCTTATCAACAGCATGTCTATCACTAGATTCACATACAAACAGAACTTCATGATCTGTGATTGCATGTGCAAGCGTAAGTGCACGATAAATATGGCCCATCCCTACTATCTCATTTCCAATAACGCGAAATACTATTCGCTTTCTTTTAAGAATTTTTTCTACTACCCACCAATCGTGATAAGACTCTATCTCAAAAAGTTCTTCATCGGTCTCCCATTGCATCACATCAAGTGAATAATCAGGTTCACGTAGTAGCATTTCAGTCTTGACAATAGAAAACGCTCCAGAAGGTTTAAAAATATGATTTTTTTTTGTTGGCTGAAATAAAGCAGTGAATGTAGGGTCTTGGTTATCATTCTCTACAATCGCGTTCATGCTAATTAAAGGGCGCAAGGCATTGCATTCCGATTCTTTAAGTATCGTATGTGCCTTGAAAATTGTCTCAAGAGGTAACAAAGGGGCATAAGGTGATAAAACTACCAAGAATTCATTTTCTAGTGCCATCTTTTTCAAAAAGTTAACTTCATTTTTCAACGCGAGAATTAAATTTGTCATTTTAGGATCATAGAAAACACTAGTTCCATTTCTAACTGCAATTAACTCAATTTCTTCGGAATCGGTTAGGACGTATACGTTTTGATCGCTTTTTACCACAGATTTAGCTTTGCCTATTGCTCTTTCAATCAAAGGCACACCGGCAAGTTTTTTCACTAAGTCATCTTGAAAGGCGACGGCTTTTTTCAATGCCTGAATGACGACACCGAGCTCCTGGCATTTAGTCATTCGGATAAAATCTGTTTCAGTACTTTTTTAGTTGAAGTTAACATTTGATCTAGCTCACTGTCTAACAAGCTATCGTGAAAAGGGAAAGAGATCATATTGTCAAAAAATTTGTCACTGTTTGGGCAGTCCGCCTCTCCCATCCCAATCTTCTTATAAAAGGGATAGCGGTTTAGAGGGCAGTACTGAACAACACACTGAATACCCTCATTGATAGCCATACTGCGAATAAAATCATTGCGATAAGTTCCAATCATCTGAGCTACGAGTAAATGATAATTGTGCCTTACTGAATCCACACGATGAAAAATTAGTTCGGGGAAATTATTTAATTCGTCAATGAAATTCATAGCCCTAGCGCGCTTTTTCTCATTAATAGCATCGATTCTATCCAGTAGTTTGGTCCCAACAGCACATTCAACTTCTCCCAAACAAAAATTGCTAGGCCAAATATAATTATTGCCTAACGAAGGTAGATCAACGTTGCCCATTGCTGGCAACCAATAATCACTTCGATCTGATTCGAAAGAGCAATGGCCGTTGTGACGGATCAATGGGATCAATTTAGCTATTTCGTCATCTTTAACAATTAACACGCCACCTTCACCTAAGGTGGTGACATTCTTATGAGAATGAAAAGAAAAAACAGAAAAATCACCAAAACTACCAGCCATATTTCCATTCAGTTTGGAACCTAAAGATTGAGCCGCATCTTCTATTAGTATCAAATCATTTTTTTTAGCCAAATATTGGATCTCCAACATATCAGCAACATATCCATAAAGATGAGGAACCACGATCACTCTAGTATTTGGCGTGATACATCTAGCAATCGTTTCAGCATTTGCGACGCGTGTTTTTAAATCGATATCTGCCCAAACTATTCGAGCTCCCTCTTTTACAAAAGGATAAGCGCTTGAAGTAAATGTATGAGAAGGTACTATCACCTCATCTCCCGATTTCAAAGCGCAGCATTTCGCTGCTAGCTCTAAACCAGAAGTCGCGTTCATGACAGCAAATGCATGATCTACACCACAATAATCTGCAATTTTTTCTTCAAACTTTTTTTGATATAGGCCCTGCGTCAATGGTGTAGCCGTTTGCATTACATTAACCGCTACATTAACTTCCTCTTCATTATAACTGTGACTACGACCACTAAAAGGAATCGAAAATTGCATAATCACATACGCTCAAAAATTAGTCTAGCTTGATTTCTATCAAGAATACTTCTGAAATCCCGGCCGAGAGCATTAGTTAATGGTTTTTCATGAATAATCATAGCTTCATATAACTTGTTGTGTGTTTCATCCGAAAGCGAGGCACCTATGCCGATTGGGATGTCTACATTCTGATATTCCGCCATTTTCCAAAATTCCCTGTGATACTTTGGATAGAAATCTTTCATGGCCCTCATGGTGACACAATTCGCAACTGTGTGGTGCATTTCAAACACTACACTTAGAGCAGCAGAAAACGGGTGGACAACCCCGACATAACTCATTGCGATTGCACATCCTCCAAGATATGATGCGACCATCATTTTCCTGCGAGATTCGTCACTCATCATATCATCAGCGAAAAAAACCTCTCTGCATAACCTAACAGCCTCCTTTGAAAATGAATCGCCGATAGCATTCCTATACATTCCACTTAATGCCTCTATACAATGTATATAAGCATCCATACCTGTATAAAAATATTGATTTCTCGGCACTGTGGCTGTTAATTCAGGATCTAAAATCAATTGATCATAAACCGTATGATCACTATTCATACCTAACTTTAGGCCATTTGATTTGTTTGTCATAACGCAAGTTCGCGTAGCTTCCGCACCTGTGCCGGATAAAGTTGGTATTCCAATCTTATAAATACCGGGAACCTTTACAAGATCCCATCCTTGGTATTGGGACGCTTGACCACCATTTGTCAATAGATTCGATACTGCTTTCGCAACATCTAGAGTTATTCCGCCACCTATACCAACTAATGCACAAGGATTATTCTTATTACTTTTCAAGAGGTCATCAACTAAATTATCTATGTAATCCGTCGTCGGCTCTGTATGGGTTGAAACAAATACGAGCTCATCGTTCGAACTTATGGGTAATTTTGATACAATTTTTGAATTATGAGTAAAATACTCATCAACATAATAAATAACATACTGATCTTCAGACGATTTTTTGTCTTCTAGAAGACCCTCAAGCTTATTAAGTGTCCCGTCGCCAAACACGTATTTAGATACATTGCGCGCATTACCAACGCCGGTTCTTAAAATTTCTGGAACTTTATTACTTGAATTCAAAATTTTCTTTTACCCACATCCAATCTTGGTCTTTTTAGAGATAATTTTTTACCAAATAGTCCTTCGTATAAATGTATATGGCTAACAACTTTTTATGTCCTGGATGCTATTTTAGATTGGTACTGCATAGATTTTATTATTCTAAATTATAATATATTCTGATCGAGCCTGATCGTTTGGTGTTAATTATTCACGACTTTTACTTATCATTAACGAATCTCATAAATCCATAGTCGATCGCTAGAATATAGTTTTATAAACCACTTTGAACCTTTGCCTTTTGCAGAAGCATACTCTGCTAAGTCATTGGGATAAAAATCAGAAACTAAAAGTATGTCCTCTGGCCAGTGACCCGACCTTCTACCATTTTCACTGGGGCTTCCATCTATTTTGTTTATTACTAACAAATCACCGGTTTGCTGAAATGCCCGCAAATTTTTTTTCGGGTTATTTTTGTGTGGCCGATTTAGAAACTCAGGTACACGTTCATATCGCCAGAGCTCTTTACCTCCAACTCCCTGGGTATGAGGTGTCGAATTAGACAGCACATATCGGGTAACACCATCCGCTAGAATTACACGTCTCCCACCGATTTTCTCTGTAGCTCGTATTAAATCGCTCCAAAGATTAGCACCATTTTTCGAGTGAACAGAGTATAAGCTTGGCAATCTCGAATTGGAGTTATAGATATAGTGAAAGTCAAAGGGAAACAATGAACATAATACAATCAAAGTCATTAATGTGGCAAAAGAAAAAGCTCGTCTATTTTTAGCTTTATAGGCCTTTGAAAACGAATAAACGATGAGAAACGCAGCTACCAAAGAAAGTGGCATAAGATATGACATGCGCCATAGAACATCTGCGGTCATTATATGCAAAAACCAAATTACAAAAATAGGGTTGAAAAGCGTCAATAATGGCGAAGCCATCCCTATATTAATATAATCGAGTCCTGCAAACCAACGACGCCTTAAAAAATACCAGCTATATACCACTACACCAAAAACTGCTAATACATCCCAAAACCTTAGGCTAGGGTTCGTGATTGGAAGCTCTCTAGTAAAGGGAAGAAAATGAGAAGCATCTATAACAACAGTAGAGTCTGAATCTGGCATACCCAGATCCCATTTTAAAAACGTGTAGATTAGGATAAAAGGTACCATACCGATCATCATATACCCCAACATCGATATCCTTCGCCATAAAATGAAGGAAATATTGTTCTTCTGAAAAGAACCTCGAATCAGTTTCCAAGTAGTAATTCCGAAAATAATTATCAAAGAATATAAGGCTTCTTGTTTGTGAACCAGAACCATAATGCAGAGTAATAGAACGATAAGGAACAATTTTGAAGTATTACTCTTCGGTCGTTCTAAATAGTCAATCAATAATATTATTGATAAATATATTAGTGGAAAATTGAATATTGAATGAAAATAAGCGTAGTATCTAACGTAAGAAAATGTGGCTACGCCAAATGAAAAGACTGTTAAAATACAGGTCAATACCGCGATTGCAACTTTAAGTTCGCTAGATATTCTCACGTTAGAAATAATTCGTAAAACAAACCAATAAGTAGAGATTAGGAATATTGCGCTAGTAACCATAGTAACTCCAGGAACTAACCAGAGAGGATTAGATTGGAAAAAATATGCGGCTACGGCATGTAAAAATGATACATAATTCCCATCGGCAAGTTCGCTGATACCTAGCCCACTTCCAGGCAAAAAACCTTTTTTCATTTCAATCAATTGCTTCCAGCTATCGCCTAGATGTATCCAAAAGTCTGATGGAATCTCGGTATAGGGCCCAACAATCAAGTGATAAACAGAGAAACCAATTACCCCGAGTGTTATGCCAAGAGAGCGAACAGAAACTCTCATATGGCTTTTCTTCTTAATTACAGGAATATTGCGGTTCCGACCAAATAACCATGAAATCAGAAGTGCTAACCCAATGAAGAGATGTAATAGGAAAAACCAAAAAGCTGGAGAACCACCTAAAATCCTAATGGGGATTTGACTAATTACCAACAAACTAAAGCTAATCCCATATCCTAATAAGAATCGATGGCGCTTAACCTTTGCAAGCAACAATACCAAATAACCTGGTAACAATAGATATCCAAAATAAAGGAAAATAACAGCAATCATTGGTAAAACGCTTTGACTAATCATGTGCTGCCCCACTAAAAGTGACTGTGATCATAACGATCAAAAATGTACAATCAATGTTATTAGGATATGGTGAGATTCATCCATTACAACTCTATGTGACTTTATGACTTATTTTTAATTTCTTTACCAGATAATGTTGCTATTATAGGCGGTCTTAATTCCTCGTATACAGCCAAAATATACAACAATTAATCATTTATACGTCCCCACAGTGATGAAGAAACAAAAAAAAATTCAGCGAATTAAATCAAAAAAATTGACTCTCGCTGAAAAAGCTGATCGTCATGATCTATACCAACGATCTGTGCAGAATGTTGTAAGCGAAATCGATATGATTGACAAAACATTCAAAAGTTTAACAAATCGAAAAGCCTTTACTCTGCGCGAAGATTTTTGTGGTACTGCAAACACTAGCTGCGAATGGATCCGTAGGAGAGCGAAGAATACAGCATTTGGAGTAGACCTTGATGAGGCAGTACTTAATTGGGGAAATCTCCAAAATGTAAGTTGTTTGCCGAAAACCGCCAAGAAGCGGATAAAGCTTATAAATGAAGACGTCCTAAAGGCGAAAACACCACCCATGGATTTGGTAATAGCGATGAATTTCAGTTATCAAATATTTAAAACTAGATCAAGTCTAAAAGAATATTTTCATACTGCTTATTGCAATTTAGTTGACGACGGGGTTTTTTTTATGGATGCATTTGGTGGTTACGAAGCATTTCGTGAACTAGAGGAAGCTACCGAATACGATAACTTCACCTATGTTTGGGATCAACATTCTTATAATCCAATTAACGGAGATATTACCTGCTTTATCCATTTTAGGTTCCCAGATGGCTCGAAATTGAAAAGAGCGTTTGTCTACAACTGGCGACTGTGGACACTGTCTGAATTAAGGGAACTATTAGCAGAAGCTGGGTTTTCCCGAGTCACAGTGTATTGGGAAGGTACTGACGAAGAGACGGGAGAAGGTAACGATGTATATTTACCCTCCACGATAGGTGACGCTGATGCTGGTTGGATTTGCTACATTACCGCCCAAAAGTAATTCAAATTTGATCACCTAATAGGAATCACTGGCCCGCTATAGCAAGATTATCAATCAGAATTGAGCCACTGCGGATATTTTGTTTGGTGTCTATATCGGAACCAATAGCTAAGATAGATTGGAACATTTCCTTCAGATTACCTGCTATTGTGACTTCCTCTACTGGAAATTGTATTTCCCCATTTTCAATCCAAAAACCAGCGGCACCGCGAGAGTAATCACCTGTCACCGAGTTAATACCAAATCCAATTAGTTCAGTTACCATAAGGCCTCTATCCATGTCTTTAATGAGCTCATTCAAATCTCGATCTCCACCATTTATGGTTAGATTATGGATTCCACCAGCATTACCAGTAGTTTTTAATCCGAGTCTACGAGCAGAATACGAACTGAGAACATATCGTTCAAGGATGCCTCCTACAACAATATCGCTAGAGTTAGTTACAACACCTTCACCGTCATAAGCTCTACTACCAATAGCTCTTGGTAAAAATGGCTGCTCGCAAATACGAACAAAATCCGGAAAAACTTGTTTTCCCAGATGCTCCAATAGAAATGAAGTTCTACGATATAGGGATCCTCCACTTATAGCTGCGATAAAATGAGACAACAAACTAGTCGCGATCGGTGCTTCAAATAATACTGGAACCCGACATGTGGAAATTTTTCTAGAGTTTAGTCTACGAGCGGTTCTAGCACCTGCAGTTTTTCCAACCCCAACTGCGTTTTGCATGTCTCCAAAATTGCGAGCTACGCTGTACCAATAATCCCGTTGCATATTACCATTTTCTTCACCGACTACTGAACAGCTGATTCCATATCGAGTCTTCCTGTTTTCATCCATAAATCCATTGGAATTACCATATGCTTCAGTTCCCTCATGACTATCGATCGCGGATCCCTCAGAGTTCTGAATTCTTGAATCATAATCAAGAGCGGACTGCTCACATCTTTTTGCATCTTCAACCATCTCATCTATAGAGCGCTCTATGGGATGATATAAATCAAGATCTGGAAATTTGGTTGCAAGAAGGTCGGTATCTGCTAAACCATGGCATGGATCGTCTTCTGTAAATCTGGCTATGCTACAAGCCGATTGGACTGTTTGACGAATCGATTTGACAGAATAGTCTGATGTTGTCGCATTTCCAATTCGATCACCGAAATAGACTGTGACAGCCAGCCCCCTATCACGTGTGTGCTCAACAGTCTCAATCTCACCCTTACGAACAGCTACGGATAAACCCTGACTAACGCTGGCGACAGCTTCACTTTGTGACGCTCCACTCCCTTTAGCTGCTTGTAGCGCAATATCAACGACATCTGAAACTGATGTTGGCTCATTAATTTTTCCACTCAATTCGAAATTATTTTTCACAGTAATCTACTCATATAAAGCATGGCTACACTTCTACTCCACCTACAGTCAGGCCATCTATTCTAAGAGTTGGTTGCCCTACACCTACTGGTACGTTTTGGCCTTCCTTACCGCAAGTTCCTACACCAGAATCTAAACTAAGATCTGATCCTACCATCGCTACTCTAGTTAGGACGTCCGGGCCATTACCGATTAGAGTTGCCCCCTTTACAGGCACGGTTACTCGTCCATTTTCGATACGATACGCTTCACTAGCAGAAAACACGAATTTTCCAGATGTAATATCTACTTGCCCACCACCAAAATTAACTGCATACAAACCATTATCCACAGAGCTGATTATTTCCTCTGGATCTATTTTTCCAGCAAGCATATAAGTATTAGTCATTCTCGGCATAGGCAAATGCGCGTAAGATTCGCGACGCCCATTTCCCGTTGGCGAAACTCCCATTAAACGGGCATTTAATGTGTCTTGCATGTAACCTTTTAGTACTCCGTCCTCAATCAATACAGTTTTTTGAGTTGGTATTCCTTCGTCATCAATGTTTAGTGAGCCTCTTCGATTTGGGATCGTCCCATCATCCACTACCGTACACTGTTCACTAGCTACTTTATCTCCCAAACGACCCGAAAAAGCAGACGTCCCTTTTCTATTAAAATCTCCCTCAAGTCCATGCCCAATAGCCTCGTGGAGGAGTATTCCAGGCCATCCTGGCCCTAAGACAACAGTCATTGGACCAGCTGGTGGATCAACAGCTTCGAGATTTACTAATGCCTGCCGAACAGCATCCCGGGCAAAAATTAGACCTTGCTCTTTTTCTTCTAACCATTCATAGCCGAAGCGACCGCCACCACCTGCACTCCCCTGTTCACGACGACCGTTTTTCTCCACAATAACGTTGACATTTAGACGTATTAGCGGCCTAATATCAGCAGTAACATTCCCATCATTAGTAGTAATCAAAACAACCTCATGAGTAGCAGCCAAACTCGCCATCACTTGATTAACTCTGGGATCCTCGCGACGAGCCTCCTCTTCAATACGTTGTAATAGAGCAACCTTTGAAACATCGTCCAAACTAGTAATGGGATCAATTTCTTCAAACAACGATTTTTTGTATTTTTGATATGGTTCAAGTTTTCGAATCATATTTCCCTTACCGCTATGGGCAATTGATTTAGCTGCCTGCGCGGCCTTAATTAATGACGGAAAATGAATTTCATCTGAATAAGCGAAACCGGTTTTTTCACCACTAACCGCTCGAATACCCACACCTTGATCTATATTTAGACTACCTGACTTGACCGAACCATCCTCAAGAGACCAAGACTCACTCCGAATGCGCTGGAAATATATATCTCCGTAATCGACCTGCCGAGACATAAGCTCCTCAAAAAGTCTATCAATATGTTTAAACTCTAGATCGACCGGATCCAATAAAGTTGCTTTAGCTGAATCAACTGTTTTTTTCATATGCCATCCAAATAAGTGTATACACTTTGAGGATTCTAACAGCATTTATAATTTATTTATCTTAGGATTATGAATCAAGAGCAGTTAATAATGAAACATCACCACCAGTTGACGTCAAGTCGAGGCAGGCAGATCGTTCATGACAATAAGATACTGGAGAACTAATAGAGTCAACTACCACCTGTATAATTGGTCCAGGCCTTTTGGCTATAACTTTCTTTATTTTAGATAGTGTATCATTGTCGTTTCCAGCGTAAGAAACAGCGTTGATTTTTACTGTGGCGAGAACATCATAGTCAAGTTTTCCATACAAACCAGTGATAGGTACTTTTTCTGCCCTCAATGAATCCACTACCGTTGATAGTTCTCTTTTCCCAATAACTACTACACGATTACCCATAGCAAGCGCCTGTACAAATTGTAAAATAAGGCTATCAGTATCTGGGCCTAGGCAACAAACTAATCCTTTTGGAACTAGGCGATATTGATTTAATTCGCCAGTCACTCCTCCTAACCTAGTTGGATAGTGCCTAAAAATATCTTCTTTTTCAATTTTGGCCCAATGCACATCGGGCATAGACTTTTTAAGTATGGAAATTCGCTGGCTTTCCAATTGATCCCAATTACCAACATTTATCGCTTCTATTGCATTTTCAAACATCACTTTATCAATCGTTTTGCCTTCAACACCATACTCATCCTTAACAAATTTTTTTTCTTTATAGATTCTAGTAAATCGTTCGAGATACAGAGGCCCACCAGCTTTTGGTCCTGTACCAGACAGTCCCTCGCCCCCAAAAGGCTGTGACCCAACAGTAGCTCCTATCTGATCGCGATTAATATAAACGTTTCCAATTTTTGCAGATTCGATTACAAATTTCGCGCGCATATCTATCCTAGTATGCAGGCCTAAGGTTAATCCATAACCACTATCATTTATTGAATTAATTACATCGGTTAAATTTTTTCCTGAAAAAACGGTTACATGAAGAATTGGACCAAAAACTTCATGCTTTAGACTTTCGATACCATTAACTCGAAGTACGCTTGGGGATACAAAAAATCCGCTCGATGGGACACTAACTTCCTTAAGTATTTGATTTTTCTTTCTTGCTTGATCTAGATAATTTAAAACTTCTGATTTAGCTTCTTCGTCAATGAGAGGTCCTATATCAGTGGATACTAACCAAGGATCGCCAATACGCATCATATCCATCGCTCCAAATAACATCTTAAGACAGTCTTCTTCTATCTCTTCCTGAATATATAGAATTCGAAGCGCTGAACACCTTTGTCCTGCGCTTTGAAAAGCGCTTCTAATGATATCTCCAACAGCCTGCTCCATAAGGGCTGTCGAATCTACAATCATGGCATTAAGGCCGCCTGTCTCAGCAATCAAAACTGACTCTGATGTATGCTCTGCCAATTTACAACTAATTTTCTTCGCTACATCTAAAGAACCCGTAAAACATACTCCATTTATTCGATTATCAGCTACCAATTCGGCACCAATTGTGGATCCATGACCCAACGCTAATTGAACAACATCGTCTGGTAAGCCAGCTTCGCGGAAAAGACGTATAGCAAAACTTGCAATTAAAGGTGTTTGCTCTGCGGGTTTAGCGATAACTGTGTTTCCAGTAACCAACGCTGCCGCTATTTGTCCAGTAAAAATTGCGAGTGGAAAATTCCAAGGACTTATACAGAGAACTACCCCTAGAGGCTGCCTATCAGCATCAAGTTTTTTTGCCTGACTTGAATAATAGCGCAGAAAATCGACTGCCTCTCTGATTTCTGAGACACCATCGACTAAATTTTTTCCTGCCTCACGAGATAAAATCGACAATAACTCACCAATATTCTCTTCATACAAAGTGCTTATTTTATCTAAGTATTCTGCTCGCTCATCCAAACGGGTTTCTTTCCAAAAAGAAAATGCACTTAACCCTAAGGAAACATAATCTTTCGCGCTATCCTGACTTGCCTCCTGCACGGTACCTACCAATTGGTTAGGATACGCTGGATTAATGATATTTTTCTTTACCAGGGTTGATGTAATTTCCGTTGGAACCCATGAATATGGCTGTTTGAATGATGACCGCGCATTCTCCAAAAAAAATAAATCTCTTGGATTATCGAGATCCCAACCTTTGGAATTACATCTTTCAGGAAAAATAGAACTTGGCATAGGAATATTTGGATTACTCGAAAAACCCCGGCTCATAGAAACAGTTATAGGGTCACGAGCCAGGTCTTCATGAGAATATGATTCATCAAGAAGCTGGTTAACAAAAGAATTGCTTGCTCCATTCTCTAAGAGTCTTCGAACAAGGTAAGCCAACAGATCTTTGTGCTCTCCAATTGGAGCATAAATTCGACAAGGTACTTCCGATTGAGCCATAGTAAATTCATGAAGAATCTCACCCATACCATGAAGCCTCTGAAACTCAAAGGAATGAGTGTCTCTCGCCATATGGAGAATCGCAGCTACAGTATGCACGTTATGAGTAGCAAACTGAGGGTATATACGATCATTCATTCCTAACAACTTTTGCGCACAAGCTAGGTAACTCAAATCAGTATGTGATTTTCTAGAAAAGACTGGATAATTTTCAAGGCCGCAAACTTGAGCATATTTGATTTCTTGATCCCAGTATGCTCCTTTCACGAGACGAACCATAATTTTTCGCTTAAGAATAATTGACAGCCTATATAACCAATCCAATAATACAGGCGCTCGTTTATCATAAGCTTGCACGACTACACCAAAACCATCCCAGCCCGATATACTCGGATCCGAAAGTACATGCTCTACAACATCAAGTGAAAGATCTAATCGGCGCGCCTCTTCGGCGTCGATATTAAAACCAATTTGCGCTTCAGAAGCAGCTCTTGCTAAAGATAAAACTCTCTCGACCATCGCTGGTAACATCACATCCACTTGACTTCTTTCATATCGCGAATGCAGTGCCGAGAGTTTTACAGAAATTCCAGAATTCTTATGGATGTCTTGGTATTTGTTTGTTTTTCCGATTTCGCTAATTGCCAAACTGTAAGAATCAAAATACTTTTGTGCGTCCCGCTCATTGCGCGCAGCTTCGCCTAGCATATCGAAAGAATATGTATATCCTTTTTCAATCATCGCACGACCACGCTTTAATGCCTCAGGAATTTGGCGACCTAAAATAAAATCCCCACCTAAAATTTTCATTGCACCAGCAATTACCTCACGTACTAATGGTTCGCCTAATCGTTTGATTATCTGGGTGATAGTTCCCTTAAGTGAGCCAGGTTGAACTACAAACGCACGGCCGGTCAACATTAAACCCCAAGTGGACAAATTAACGAGAAATGAATTTGACTCACCAAGATGGTCATCCCAGTTATATGGCTCAATCTTATCTTTGATTAATTCATCGATGGTATAGTTATCTGGAACCCGAAGCATTGCTTCAGCAAGACACATCAGGGCAACACCTTCCTGAGTAGAAAGTCCATACTCAGCCAAAAATTTCTCTAAATTTCCTCGATGCCGTTTTGATCGGACAGTGCGAATCATCTGAACTGCATGATTCTCGATTGCCTGTCGTGCATCTTTATTTAGCGAAATTTGCTTAGCTAATGCCCTGGCTTGACTCCCCTCATCTATTGAAACAAAAGATCTTAATAGTTGACGAGTATCGTTTAATGAGCTATCCATTGTAATTCTGAACTATAGGACTTTTTTATGAAAATCGACGAATTGAAAAATAAGAATCATTAAAATCTAATCAGATATTTCCCCGTCAGATGAAGTCTTATATTCGTTCGTATTCTCTTTTTTTCGAGTGACTCGCGAGAAGTACAAACCTAATTCAAACAAAATCCACACAGGAATAGCTAACATAGTTTGAGAAAAAATATCTGGTGGTGTCAGTAACATGCCGACAGCAAAAGCACCAACTATTATGTAGGGTCGCTTTTTGGCAAGATTTTTCGTAGTTGTTACGCCTGCTTTAACCAGCAACACTGTCGCCACAGGTACTTCGAAAGCTAATCCAAACGCAAAAAATAATTTGAGAACAAAACTAAGGTACATGTTTATGTCAGTCATCACAGACACTCCATCCGGCGCACTTCCTGCAAAAAACGCGAAAATAATTGGAAAGACCGCAAAATAAGCAAAAAGAATACCAAGATAGAACAATAAGCTGCTAGAAACCAAGATTGGAACTGCCAAGCGTTTTTCATGGCTATAAAGCCCTGGTGCAATAAATGCCCACAACTGGTACAGCAAAAATGGCATTGCCACAGCCACGGATACCGCAAACGCGAATTTGAATGGCACGAAAAACGGCCCATGAGGCTGAGTTGAAATCATATTATTGCCCTCAGGCAAGGCGGCCATCAATGGAGCAGCTAAAATCTGATATAACTGATTGGCAAATGGAGCAGCTACAATAAATAGTGCTAACACTGCGCCGAGACCCCAAAACAAACGATTTCTCAGCTCAAGGAGATGGGAAACAAAGGTAGTAGCCGAACTTTGAGGACGTTTCGCTGGCAACTATTGGCTCCTAAAAGCTTTAATTATTATTGTATTCAACTTTTTATTTCTGAACTATTATCAGTTTTAAGTTCAGATTCATTACCCTTTTCAGCGATTTTCGTCTGATCTTCTTCCGACGACACAACTACTTTCTTTGTAGCCGCTAATTCTTCATCGAGCGACTTCACTAAATTTTCGCTAGCACTCTTAATGTCGGAAAGCTCACTATCGTCTACTAACTTCTTACCAGCTGCCTTTATTGAACTACTTGCACTTTTTATCTCTTTTTGGACAGTCTTTAAATCAGCTAATTCGCTTTCTCTAACTTCTCGATCAATGTCTGCTTTAACGTCTGCTACTATTCGGCGCGCCCTACCGACCCAAAGTCCAGCTGTACGAGCGGCTCGAGGTAAACGGTCGGGCCCAATAACAATAAGTGCTATTACAGCAATTATCGCTAATTCCCAAAATCCAACGTCAAACACAACTGATCCTTGTTCCTAAAACTTAGGTATTATCTTTTTTTTCGGTCGAATCTTCAGTCATCGCACCTAAGTCTTCTCCATCTTTATCAGACTCTTCTGCCTGACTTTTAGACGTAACATCAGACGAAGGGTCTTCCTTAACAGATTTCTTAAATCCTTTGACTGCAGTTCCAAGATCACCACCCATATTTCGCAACTTCTTTGTCCCGAAAATCATAACAACAATAACCAGAATTATTAGTAGCTGCCAAATGCTAATTCCACCAAATCCCATAAGTAATGCCTCCAATATTTTTCATATCTAAAGCTAGTTTACAGACTTCTAGCTCATAAAACGAACCATATATATTGCTTAATTGATGAGTTTTTTGCTCTTTAATTCACCTTAATGATAACCGTTTCTTGAGAACTTCAGCTAATCCATCAAATTTTATCGAGAATCTTGGTTTCCGTAATTACGTCCAATTGTCGTTTAAAAACCAATTATCTGCCCATTTAAACGTAAAATGTCTTCTGCTACGGCTTGGCTGTCACGATTTATATATCTCCTCTGGAGATCGAATTATCGGATCCATAGCAATCCAACGATCATCTTCGAATCGACTAAAAAAGCAACTTTCTCGACCGGTATGGCATGCAATACCTCCCACCTGCTTTACAAGTAATAGAATTGCGTCATTGTCGCAGTCTAGTCTGATTTCTTCAACCTTCTGCACATAACCAGATTCTTCACCTTTCCTCCACAAACGCTTTCTTGATCTTGACCAATAAACAGCACGCCCTTCTATCACAGTCGCTTCTAAAGCATCCCGATTCATCCAGGCCATCATCATGACTCGGTGGGAATCTACATCTTGTGCGATAGCTGGTACCAAACCGTCAGCAGTCCAAAATACCTGTTCCAACCATTCTTTTTTTATCATCTATTAACCTCTATTCCACATGATTGCATATGATCTTTCGCCTCATCAATAGTAAATTCTCCAAAATGGAATATACTGGCGGCCAACACGGCATCAGCTCCACCAGTCAAAATGCCTTCTGCTAAATGCTCTAAACTACCTACTCCGCCCGACGCAATTACTGGTATTGTCACAGCATCAGATACTGCTCGAGTCAATGCAAGATCAAAACCGTCTCTTGTCCCGTCACGGTCCATGCTGGTAAGAAGAATCTCACCTGCTCCAAACTCGTCCATTTTCTTTGCCCAGTCCAAGACATCAATTCCTGTAGGAGTACGGCCACCATGAGTAAATACTTCCCATTTCTCATTCACTCTCTTGGCATCTATTGCAACTACAATACATTGTGATCCAAAATGGGTGGTCGCTTCTTTAACAAATTCTGGAGACGCAACAGCAGCAGTGTTAATAGAGATCTTATCTGCGCCAGCCCGTAACATTTTGTGCACATCCTTCATTGTTCTAATCCCCCCACCAACAGTCATTGGAATGAAAACCTTACTGGCTACCGAATTCACCACTCCAACCATAATATCGCGTTTATCAGAACTGGCCGTAATATCAAGAAACGCGATTTCATCTGCGTTCTGTTGATGATACCTTACCGCTACTTCTACAGGATCACCTGCATCCTGAAGATCGACAAACTTAACGCCTTTTACCACTCTTCCAGCGTCAATATCCATACAAGGAATAATTCGTTTCGAAAGAGCCATATTTCTATTTTTTTCCAACATCCGATAGCACTAACTTGTTAGCTTCTTCAAACCGCAAGGTGCCCTCATAGATTGCGCGACCAGTAATAGCGCCAGAAATTAACGATTCACCAACACTAAGGAGATTTCTAATATCCTCCAAATCTCGTATACCACCAGATGCGATGATTGGTGTAGAGACGGCGGTAGCTAACTTTGCTGTGGCTTCAATATTTGTGCCGGATAACATCCCATCTCTTGCTATATCCGTATAAATAATTGCTACGACACCACTATCCTCGAACTCTTTTGCAAAATCAACTACATCATTTTTTGAGAAAGTAGACCATCCATCAATAGCAATTTTTCCATTTTTAGCATCTAGGCCAATCATTATATGTCCCTTGTACTTGTGACAAAGGTTCTTTACAAACTGGGGTTCATTAACAGCTCTTGTGCCTACAATTACAAACTCTACTCCAATATCTAGATATGACTCAATGGTTTGTTCGTCTCGAACACCACCGCCTACTTGTATTGATACATCTGGGAACTCTTTAGCAATATCAGTTATAGTGTTCTTATTTACAGGTTTACCATTGACTGCTCCATCTAAATCCACAATATGAAGTCGTTTTGCACCCTGGTCAATCCATTTTTTTGCTATCGCCAATGGATCATTACTGAACACTGTTTCTTTCGAAAAATCGCCTTGCCGTAATCGAACACAACGACCAGACTTAATATCAATAGCCGGTATTAAAATCATCCCTGGAGAAATCCTTAAACAGTTCTATGAGATTTTTCCGCGCTTTATCAACTACCATCCCAGGATACAAAATTTCGGAGAAAATTTAGACCTTGCGCGTGACTTTTCTCTGGGTGGAATTGTACCGCAAATACATTTGATCTTGTGGCGGCTGAAACAAAAGACAATCCATAGTGTGTTGTACCTGAAACTTCGATAAGCTCATTGCTTTCTGCATAATAGCTATGCACGAAATAGAAACGTGCATTATTAGGAATATTTCTCCAAAGCGGATGAGGGGCTACCTGTTGCACATTATTCCATCCAATATGTGGAACTTTTAATTTTCTCTGAGAATCTCCATGTTCAATGGGAAACCTTTTCACTCGTCCCGAAAGCCAGCCAAATCCATCAACTCCCCCATCCTCTTCACTAAAACCATATAGCGCCTGAAGGCCTAAACAAATCCCAAGCACTGGCCGACTTTCCAAAACTGCCTCGACTATATCGAACAAAGCTAACTTTTCCAAACACTGAAACCAGCTACCGATTGCACCCTGGCCAGGTATCACTACGTGCTCACAATCAAGTATCACTTTCGGATTTTCTGTTATCAAAACCTGGTGGTCGGGCGCTACACACTCAAGAGCTTTTCCCACAGAATGAAGATTGCCAGCACCAAGATCTAGAACAGCAATTTTGGACACGTAAGTTTACCTAAAGAGATCCCTTTGTTGATGGCACGACATCACCGATTCTAGGATCTAAAGTTGCTGCAACACGCAAAGCTCTTCCGAAAGCTTTAAAGATTGTTTCAGCAATGTGGTGAGCATTCGAACCACGCAAGGTATCAATATGTAAAGTTACTCCAGCATGATTACAAAATCCTTGGAAAAACTCATGTATTAAATCAACATCAAAAGTTCCCACTCGCGCTCGTGGCCAAACAACATCGAACTCTAACGTTGGTCGCCCCGAAAAATCTAGAACAACTCGACTCAAAGCTTCATCCAAAGGCACATAAGAAGAACCGTATCTTTGTATTCCCCGCCGATCACCTAATGCTTTGGAGCAAGCCTGGCCTAAAGTAATGCCTACGTCTTCTACAGTGTGATGTGAATCGATATCAAGATCGCCATTAGCATTTATACTCAGGTCAATTAGTCCATGGCGAGCCACTTGATCTAGCATGTGCTCAAAAAAAGGAATGCCAATCTCAAGGGTGGCAAGTCCAGATCCATCAAAGTCTAAATCCACTGAAATGCTAGTTTCTTTAGTTTTTCTAATTATTTCGGCTTTTCGAATCATCATATATCCAAATTTAACGGTTTCACAATCACTAAAACAGAATTAAACATAGACATTATAAAAGAGTCTCCCAGACAACAGAAAACTATCATAGGTATTTATCTCCTAATTGGCGACTTTTTATTTTTTTATAGGGTGAAGAATAGCCAATTTCTTGGTCGCCAACATCCTTGTTCACATAAGACATCCCGCCAATAACTGTATGTCTACCCACCGATACATTATGGCTGATCGCACTCCCGATACCAACATATGAGCATTCACCAAGCTTGACATGACCTCCCAAATTCACTCCCGGCCCTATGCTTGCTCCATTACTAATCACGCAGTGATGATCAACCGAGCTGTTTGTATTTAGAACGCAATGTGCTCCTATCAATGAACCTGTATTGATTGTCACCCCACCCATAATCACTGATCCCTCTCCAATCTTCGCTGATTCAGAAATGTTTGCATGAGGATGGATAACAGTAACAAATTCAAAGTTTGGTAGCATATCCAGTATTCTATTTTTAAGATTAAATCGAACATAATTATCATAGATACCGATAATTCCATGATTAAATTGCATTTCTTGAGATAGAAATAATAGCTCGCTATCGTTTCCGATAACCGGCACCCCTCCCATGGTTGAAAGTGCCTCTTGCCCATTTTCCGTGATTACCCCTAATACGGTGTGCTTACCAGCAATATTGATCATGTCAACGATGACTTCTGCATGTCCACCAGCACCAAAAAGCACAATATTCATATCTTACTGAGGCTCAAACAGACTAGTCCTGTATTGCAAACTGTAAAGCTTGAATAAATTTCTCATTCTCATCGGAGGTCCCAACCGTAACTCGCAAGCAGTTAGCTAATGATTCATCAGTTCCGCTCATATTTCTGATCAATATTTTTTGTTGAATTAAATCAGCGAAAATAATATCAGCGTCATGTTCTAGCAATCTAAACAAAATAAAATTTGACGCACTAGGAAAAACTTTGACTGCTGAAATTTTTTCCAAACGCTTATACAAACACTGTTGCTCTTCTCGTATTGTCTCAGCGCAGTCTTGAAACCAAGAATCTTTTCGTATAGCAAATCTTGCGCTAATTTGTGTCAATGTATTGATATTATACGGTAATCTTATTTTATTTATTTCTTTTATCCATAAATCAGGCGCTACCAAAAAGCCCAAACGTAGACCTGCTAAACCAAATTTTGAAAATGTTCGAAGTACAGCCAAATTATTATTCTCATGTAATTCACTTACAAACGTTTTTCTAGAAAACGGGTAGTAAGCCTCATCTATAATTACAAGACCTCTAGTAATTTTAATTAAATCTTGTATCGCACTATAGTCGAAAAGATTTCCAGTTGGATTGTTCGGGTAAGCGATAAACACACAGCTGGGATTATGGGCATCAATGTTTTTAACCATCTGTTGCATATCTAGAGAGAAATCTTTCATTAAAGGAACACCAATGAATGAGAGTCCCAAGGCTTCTGCAATCATCTTATACATTCCGAATGTAGGGACGGGTGCCATTATAGGGCCGCCAACAGTCATCATAATCATCTGAATTAACTCATCGGAACCATTGCCCAACAGAATTCCACTTGAATCTCTAAGCGCAGCCCATACTCTAATTGAATCACATAATCTGCTCCCGAGCGCATCTGGATAACGATTTATTTCTATATCACGAAGCTCTGAAAGCCAGTCATTTCGAACTGATTCCGGCCAAATATAAGGGCTCTCCATCGAATCAAGTTTCACATATCCGTCCGAAGCTGCAACCTCGTACGCTGTTCGTTTTCGAATTTCAGGACGAACACGTTGATAAATGATATCGTTAATATCCATATTTAAATTCGTTGGCCTAGATCTTACCCCGACAGCCAGCAGAAAGAGCATGAGCAAAGAGACCTTCACATTCTGCGAGAGCCGATGCAATGCCAGCCAATTCTTTAGCGCCATTTTTGGAGCAACAAATCACGCTAGTCTTTTTTTGGAAATCATATACCCCTAGTGGTGAACTAAAACGAGCGGTACCTGAAGTAGGAAGAACATGACTGGGTCCCGCACAATAATCTCCAAACACTTCGGCACTCCAATATCCAACAAAGATTGCGCCCGCGTGTTTTATTTTTTCTATTAAAACCTCTGGCTTATTGACCATTAACTGCAAATGCTCGGGTGATATCTTGTTAGCAAGAAGAACCGCTTCTTCAAGTGATTCAACCTTGATAAGGGCCCCATTCTCTGATAACGAAGAATGAATTATTGATTTTCTTTCCATTTTCGGAAGGAGCCTCTCAATCGTAGACTCCACATCTTTAATTAACTCATCATCGGTTGAAATTAAAATTGCTTGCGCTTGTGTGTCATGCTCAGCCTGGGAAAAAATGTCTAGGGCTAGCCATTCTGGATTCGCATCAGAGTCCGCTATGATAACTACTTCAGATGGCCCAGCTATCATGTCAATACCTACCTCTCCAAATAATTCTTTCTTTGCAGCTGCAACGTACTCATTACCTGGGCCGACTATCTTATCAACCTGTGGAATTAATTCCGTACCAAGTGCGAGAGCAGCGATTGCTTGTGCACCACCTATACGGAAAACTCGATCAATATCCAACAAACAAGAAGCAGCCATCACACTATCGTTAACTTGATTACCAGGCGTAGGCACAACCATAATTATTTCGGAAACACCGGCTATTTGTGCTGGAATAGCTGACATTAAAACTGAGGATGGGTAAGCTGCTCGACCACCTGGAACATATATTCCTATCCGATCCAACGGATTCAATAGTTGACCCAATCTATTTCCATGGTTATCGTCATATTCCCAACTAAATCCCTTCTGTCGCTCATGAAATGTTCTAATTCTTTCCGTGGCTTCTTCAAGAGATTTTCGTAAATCTTGTGAAAGATTATCTAATGATTTTTTTCTTTCAGTAGAAGAAACTTCCAATGCACTAATATCAGAAACTTGCAAATTGTCTAGTCGACGAGTATGTTCAAGAACAGCTATATCACGTCGACTACGAACGTCTTCTATTATATTTTCCACAATCGATCGAACAGCTGTATTGCGAGAAATTTGACGTTGCAAAAGTGACTCCAACGCCACTCCAAAACCTTCCATTTTAGTATTTAATATTTGCAATTTATCGCTAACCTTAAGAACACAACCTGTGAAATTATTTGCAATCCTACATTGATTTAGACATCATTAGTTAACTAATCGCTACCTGGTCTGCCCCCGTCGAAGGAATTCGGCGAATAAGAGCTCCACATTGAGCAAGCTTTTCTTCGATACTTTCGTATCCGCGATCAATATGATAGATGCGATCTATGATTGTTTCACCTTCGGCTACTAGTCCTGCTAAAACCAGGCAGGCCGAGGCTCTAAGATCTGTGGCCATAACTTG